>NZ_DBLYGC010000001.1:0-213183 GCF_056818865.1 Butyribacter sp. | reverse complement strand
CCAGTAAGACCCCTTGAAGACGACGAGGTAGATAGGGCAGAGGTGGAAGTGTGGTAACACATGCAGCTGACTGTCACTAATAGGTCGAGGGCTTGACCAAAAGAACTCAAGTGCTTGAGTTCAGAACGAAAAATTCTCTTGCAATCAGAGGAAGTCAAATATTCAATATACAGTTTTGAAGGTATCAGGTTTTACCTATACTAGAATGGCCTGGTGGCTCAGTTGGTTAGAGCGCCGCCCTGTCACGGCGGAGGTCGAGGGTTCGAATCCCTTCCGGGTCGTTTAAGTTGGGATCTTAGCTCAGCTGGGAGAGCATCTGCCTTACAAGCAGAGGGTCACAGGTTCGAGCCCTGTAGGTCCCATTTATTTTTTGCCGATGTGGCTCAATTGGCAGAGCAGCTGATTTGTAATCAGCAGGTTATCGGTTCGAGTCCGATCATCGGCTTACACAATTGAATATTTATTGTGTTATGGGCGGATTCCCGAGTGGCCAAAGGGGACAGACTGTAAATCTGCTGCTTTATGCTTCGATGGTTCGAATCCATCTCCGCCCATTTACCTAAGTTGATAAACCGCAGAGTTTACCAAAAGGTTTTAATGACGCGGGATGGAGCAGCTAGGAAGCTCGTCGGGCTCATAACCCGAAGGTCACAGGTTCAAATCCTGTTCCCGCTACTTAGATATTTATTATCTATATGCCCAGATAGCTCAGTTGGTAGAGCAGAGGACTGAAAATCCTCGTGTCGCTGGTTCGATTCCGGCTCTGGGCATTGAGGTAAAAACCTCATGTTTTAAATGGGATACTAGCTCAGGTGGTAGAGCACTTGACTTTTAATCAAGTTGTCGGGGGTTCGAATCCCCCGTGTCTCATTAAAATAATCGTGAAAGAAGTCTTTGTATAAAGGCTTCTTTTTTTGCCTTTATATCAAATCAAGTATTTACACCACATATAATATAAATCATTACATACAATAAAATTAATAACAGATAATAATACAGTAAATTAAAATCAGCAGTTGTATTAACAATAAGTATTTATAGTAAATTTGCAGTGAGTAGGAGATAGATTGTATGTTTATTGAATGTGATAATAAAAAATTTTATAAACGCTATATTGTAACAGGATTTTTATTTGTTGGGATATTGGGAACTCTTTTTCATTTTGTGTATGACTGGTGTAGGCTGGCAAGGTTAATAGGTTTATTTGTGCCGGTCAATGAGTCAACATGGGAACATATGAAATTGCTTTTTATTCCTATGCTTATTTATATTGCAATTTGTTTTCAGTATGTTAAGAAAAAGGTTGGCTGTAAATATGTTTCAGATAAAAACAGTATGAAAATATTTTCCAAAGACAGTAAAATAAGTGTGAATGTTAAAAATGAAAAAAATAATGAGATATGCAAGATTATATATACGGGCTTGCTCGGAAATATAGTCGGTACATGGAGTATACCGTTTTTGTTTTATGGATATAAGGGTATTCTTGGATTTGAGGTAGCATGGATTGATATAAGCACATTTTTTATTGCTGTTTTTATTGCGTTTGGTTTGCAATATCATATATTGATAAATTCACATAAAAAG
Organism: Butyribacter sp.; assembly: GCF_056818865.1. Classification (NCBI taxonomy): domain Bacteria; kingdom Bacillati; phylum Bacillota; class Clostridia; order Lachnospirales; family Lachnospiraceae; genus Butyribacter; species Butyribacter sp. The sequence goes on along the minus strand of NZ_DBLYGC010000001.1, from coordinate 211,596 downwards.
CAGACAATGAATTGTGGAAAAATACTGTTGATTGTTAATTTAATACAGTTTATAGCATTTGTATTGTTAACATATCATCCGCTTGGGTTTGGAATTTTTGTAAGTCCTGTGTGATAAGTAAATAGTAATAAAATAAGACAATTTAGTGGCGGAATATCTTTGAGAATGATATAATAAATTTATAAGCATTTATAATACTGTGTACTGTGAAAAAAGATGTGTAGTATTATAAGATATTAACACATAGGGGTTTGTGTAACTTTGTTAAACGGTACGATAAATTAAAGTTTATGAGAAATGAGGAAATTTATGGACAACTTAAAAAGAATTACTTTAAATCCTGCGAGGTGTGGACTTGACCTTGGGGATGGAAGTGAGAGAGCTGAGTATGTAAATCAGGATTATATTTTAAATGTGCTTGGCAGACCTCACAGAAACATTGGGATTATGTATACATATTATCCTAAGGATAAGGAGTGGCCTCAGAGAATAAGCGAGGCATGTAAAGATATGGAAATACATTTTCAGTGGGACTACCCATATGATGATTATTTCCCTTATCTTGGCGGTATCGGCGGAAGTATGGATGGTGAGCCGTTTACTTCGATGAGAGATATTAGAAAACATGGACAAGATGTTGCGCTTACACTTACAATAGATTGTTCTCTGGAAGATGAATATCTAAGGCAGATTGCAAAGGAACTTAGAACTTTTGGAAGAATGAGACTTCGCATAAATCATGAATGTACAGGTGATTGGTTTACTCATAATCAGAGGTTTTCATATCAGGAAATAGGTGATTTCTTTGTGAGATTTGCAAAGATTGTCAAGGAAGAAGCTCCTAATGTGTCTATTGTATATTGTGGGGGATGTGTTACAAGCCTTGAGGATGATGCACCTATTCAGTATGAAAAAGAATTTACTGAGGCGTATAAGGTGGCTGATTATTGGTCAAATGACTGTTATCTTGCACTTCATTACGGATGGCCGTTTGATGTTTGTGAAAAGGGCGGCAGCAGCTACGCTGTGACACCTCTCGATACATTTGTGGAAAGACTTGAAAAGACTTCAAAGCGATTGACTAAGGTTGCGGATAATGTATGTAAACCGCTAGTAATATCTGAGTTTAATACAGATGGTGATGTAACAGGGCCAAGACGACAGGGCGAGTCAATTAAAAAATTTGTTGACAGGATAAAGTCTGATGATGCCGATTGGTTTGATGGATTTTCGATGTACCAGTTTAGGGACAGAGGACGTCTTGGTCTTGAAATAGAAGACCCGAATAATAAATCAGTGGGAATTGCACAGCCGTTACTTAAACAGTATCAGGAAATATTGAAAGACCCTTATTTCCAGCCTGTTATTGAGGAAAAAGAACAGGTTATGCTTCCGGCAAAAATGCGCTGGGGCGGCTCAGAGGATGCCGATGGTGTTGCTGTCGATATTAAGATGGATGGAAATCCTGAATTCTTTGAGATTAATTTTGAAGAAGAACTTAATATTATGATGGAAATAAATGGCAAATGGTTTTATAAGGCACCGGAGACTAAAACAGTTGACCTTATGCCGGCGTTTTTTGAGTCAGAGATAAAAGAGGGACAGGTTCTTACATTAAAGATGTTTGCTCCACCTGCAACAGGCGAAAATGATGAAAGCCAGGGCGATGATTGGGCAGTCAATTATTATACGGAGATGAAAAAAATGCCTGAACTTCGTATCAGATATGAGGCAGTAGAAGACCTTGATTAAATATCAAAAATAGGTGGAAGTTGGAAAATTTATTTTAAGGCAGAAATGTATATTAAAGATATAACTAAGATTATATGCTGCAATACGTGGCATTAGTTATAGCACAAAAAATAATATAAATAAAAACGAGAAGAAAGGCAGAAAAATATGGCAAAATATATTTATGGAATTGATATAGGTGGAACTACAGTAAAGATGGGACTTTTCGATGAAAAAGGTGATATGCTTGAAAAGTGGGAGATTGTTACAAGAAAAGAAAACAACGGTGAAAACATTCTTCCTGACATTGTGAAGTCTATCAAAGAAAAAAATTCAGAGAAATCTATTGAGACAGATGATATTCTTGGTATAGGAATGGGAGTTCCGGGACCTATAACAGAGGATGGCAGAGTTCTCAAATGTGCAAATCTCGGATGGGGAATTTTCTCGGTTGCTGATGAGATGAGTAAACTTACAGGTGTTAAAAAAGTTAAGGTTGGTAATGATGCAAATGTTGCAGCTCTTGGTGAGCAGTGGCGTGGCGGCGGCCGTGGCTTTGACAATATTGTGATGGTTACACTTGGAACAGGTGTAGGCGGTGGAATTATCATGAATGGAAAAATTCTTACCGGGGAGAATGGTGCAGCAGGTGAGATTGGACATATTACAGTAAATCCTAAAGAGACACTTACATGTGGATGCGGATGTAAGGGATGCCTTGAGCAGTATAGTTCTGCTACAGGTGTTATAAGATTAGCAAAAGAGCGTCTTGAAGCTTCTGACAAGCCTTCTGAGCTTAGAAAGTTTGCAGATGATCAAATAGGCGGAAAAGAAGTTTTCGACGCTTATAAGGCAGGAGATGAGCTTGCAGCTGAGGCTGTAGATGAGTTCGCAGCTTATCTTGGAATGGGACTTGGTAATGTAGCTTCTGTAGTTGATACACAGGCATTTGTAATCGGTGGGGGACTTTCTAAAAATGGTCCGATAGTAATAGAACTTATAAAGAAACAGTATGAGAAAAATGTAATGTTTGCACTTAAAAATACGGAATTCAGACTTGCTGAACTTGGCAACGATGCAGGAATGTATGGTGCAGTCCGTATGGTAATTCAGTAGTAGGAAAAAGTAATATTCTTTCTTCATATCGCATATTATATATTAGTATAGGTTGATTGATTAAATTTAACCAAAAAATTCACGGGGGTTGTCATGTCGAAAACAAAGATTGTGGTTTTGCGTATGAAGGAAGTAGTATATACGGCAGTATTTGTCGGGCTTGGGATTTTGCTACTGATTGTTTTATTTTTTATGTTTGGCAGGCAGAATTCGCCTAAAAGTGAGAGTACACAGAGTAACATAAGTAATGAAAGCAGTACATATAAAAATGATGCGGTATATAGGGCGGGAATTTATGAAAGTCAGTTTGTAATAGGTGAAAATACAATAAATCTGGAGGTTGCTCTTGATGAAGAACAGGTAAAGTCTGTTAAAGTGAAAAATCTTGATGAGTCAGTGGAAACAATGTATCCGCTTATGAAATCGGCAGTTAAGGATGTTTCAAAACAGCTTTCTTCGGGAGTTTCAATTGATGAAGTTGTATTGTCAAAAAATTCAATGTACACTGAAAAACTCGTTCTTGATGCGGTTAAGACGGTGCTTGACGAGCAAAAATTATAAGCTGTGTTTTGTAAATTATCGGTATAACGAATAAGTGGTATAATTTTCGTCATACCAAATGGTTAAGCAGATTAAAAATAATAAAATGTTTTTTGTAAAAACGATTAATATAAAACAGAGGTGCTATGAGTGTTAGTTTTCACTGTGATAAAGTGAATGTTAACCAATAGCCCTCTGTTTTATGTTATACTACATATAAGATTTTTTTGAACAATAATAGATAGTAACAGCTTAAAATACAATAATAATTATACAGGAGAGAGGATAGGGGAATGGCAGTCCAGTTTATTTTTGGTGGTTCCGGCAGAGGAAAAACTTATTTTTTGCAGCATAAAATTATGGAGGAAGCTGTAAAAAATCCTAAAAAAGATTATATAATGATAGTTCCGGAACAGTTTACCATGCAGACGCAGAAAGACATGATTAGAATAAGTCCGGGGCATGGAATTATGAATGTCGATGTACAAAGTTTTGTCAGGCTTGCATTCAGAGTGTTTTCTGAGACAGGTGCGGGAAATGTTCAGGTTCTTGATGACCTTGGCAAGATTATGATTTTAAAAAAGGTGCTTTCTAATAAAAAGGATGATCTTAAATATTTCGGAAGAAATATAAATAAGGATGGTTATATTTCTGAGATTAAGTCATTTATGTCTGAGCTTATACAATATGGTGCCGATGAAAACGAGATAGAGAAAATGATTCAGGCTTCAGAAAATAAGACTGTCCTTAAATATAAGTTACAGGATATGTCTGTTGCGTTTTCGGCATTTAAGGAATATATCGATAAAAATTATATTACTTCTGAGGAACTTTTAAGTGTATTTGCGGATGTTATTTCACAGTCCGGACTTCTCAAGGGGGCAGTTATATGTCTCGATGGTTTTACTGGATTTACTCCATTACAGTACAGGCTTTTGCGTGAGCTTATAAAGATTGCCGAGAAAGTTTATATTACAGTGACTGCTGATGAGAGAGAGTCAGTTATAAATAAGGGGAAAAATTATCAGCTGTTTTTTATGAGCAGAAAAACTATCAATAATATAAGAATGATTGCGAGTGAAACGGGTGTTGAAGTTTTAGATGATATTTGGACTGGAAAAGAAATAAGTCAGACAAGATTTGGCTCGTCAAAGGAACTTGAATGGCTTGAACGAAATTTGTTCAGATATCCATATAAAAGATACAACAATGGAAAAGAATGTGAAGTATCAGATATTAGTTGTCATGTACTCAAATATGCTGAGGATGAGATTGATTTTGTGGTACAGAAAATAAAGAGGCTTCTTGTAAATGAAGGGTGTCGTTATAGAGACATTGCAATAGTAGCGGGAAGTCTCGAGACATATGGAAATATTATTGAGCATGCGATGAAAAAGGCGGGAATAGCCTGCTTTATTGACCAAAAAAGAGGCGTTCAGTCAAGTGTTCTGGTACGTGCAATAGATGCACTTCTGCAAATTATTATAAAAGATTTTTCATATGAAGATATTATGGATTATTTAAAAGGCTGTCTTTCATGGACAAGTGACAGTAAAAATGATATTTTAGACAATTATCTTCTTGCCACGGGAATAAGAGGATTTAAGGCGTGGAACAGAGAGTGGAATACATCATATGCTTACAGGAGAATGACTGATGAGTCAAAAGAATTTGCAAACGGGATTGTTGAGAATGTAAGGCTTAGTGTTATTGAAAATCTGTCGGAGTTTTATGAGAAGGTGGCAAAGGGAAAACACACAGTCAGGGATTATGCGACAGCTTTGGTTGAATTTTTTGAGAGACAGCATTTTTATGAAAAGCTTATGGAATTTGCCGATGATTATGAGGAAAATGAAAATTTTGATGTGGCAAGTGAGTACAGGCAGCTTTATGATATGGTTATAGAGGTTTTAGAGAAACTTGTTTCTATTATGGGTGATGAGGAAATGTTACTCAAAGAATTTAAGGATATTCTGGATGTTGGATTTTCTGAGGCGAGGATAGGAGTTATTCCACCGGGGATAGACCAGGTTATGGCAGGTGATTTGTCAAGAACACGAATTTCAAATATAAAATATATGTTTCTTGTAGGGGCAAATTCGTCAAATATTCCGAAAGGAAGTGGCAGTGGAGGAATTATTTCTGAGTCTGAGAGAAATTTTTTGGCGGAGAACGAGTTTGAACTTGCGCCTACGGCAAGGCAGCAGGTATATACGGAACAGTTTTATCTTTATTTGAACCTTACTAAGCCTTCAAAACATTTGTATATAACATATTGTGACAGTGAGAGGGATGGAAGTGTAAATGAGCCGTCATACATTATATCGAGAATAAATAAAATTTTTCCGACAATAAATGTCAAGTTTGAGGAAAGAAAGAAAAATGAGGAAAATGCATGGTCTGATGATGACGGAAAAAAATATCTTATTGCAGGACTTAGAAACGGAGATTTTTCAGATAAAAAATGGCAGGAGATATATAATCGTTATTTTAAATCAGAGGACGATAAAATCACATTAAATAAAATTTTAAAAGCGGCTTTTTTTAAGGAGAATAAGAGTAGTATATCAAAGAAAGTTGCAAAGAGTCTTTATCCTGAAAATCTGAGGGGGAGCACATCACAGCTTGAGAGGTATGCGGCTTGTGCGTTTTCATATTTTATGCAGTATGGGCTTAAACTTCAGGAGAGACAGGAACACAATATTGAAGCATATGATATAGGAAACATCGTGCATGATACACTTGATATGTATACAAAGATACTCCTTGCAAACAACATGAAATGGCAGGATGTTGATAAAAAAGAGCAGGAGCGAATTGCCGGTGAATGTGTTGAGAAGGCGGTAAGTCTTTGCAAGGATGGCATTATGAGGGATACAAGCAGAAATCAATATATGATAAAGCGTATTCACAATGTTGTTAATAAGACGATATGGGCTATTTCAAAGCAAATGAGTCAGGGAAGTTTTGATACTATTGACAGTGAGCTTATTTTTGAGACTGTCGGAAAGTCTGATAAAACGGATGAGGAACTTATAAAACTTGTCGGAAAAATTGACAGGCTTGATGGTTTTACTGACGGTTCAAAAGATTATGTGAGAGTTATTGATTATAAGACAGGAAATAAAGAATTGTCACTTAGTGAACTTTATTATGGGCTTCAGATGCAGCTTGTAATTTATCTTAAAGCAAGCGTCGATAAGGCGGCTAAAACAAAAAAGATTGTTGTGCCGGCGGGAATGCTTTATTACAGAATAAAAGACCCGATTTTGAATGAGAGGGTAACAACTGAAAATGTTGAGCAAAAAACTTTGGAATCACTTGCAATGAATGGACTTGTGAACGGTGATTCGCCTATGCTTGAGGGAAGTGACAAAAATCTTGAATCAAATGACGGAGTATATCAGCCAGATTATATTTCGTCAGTAAGCAATATTGAAACGGGTAAAAAGGGTCAGATTAAGAAAAGTTCAGGAATCACAAATACGGATTGTCTTAATGAACTTATTGATTTTACGGAAAAAAAGGTTGTGGATATGTCGGAGGAGATACTTGACGGAAATACAAGTGTAAATCCGTATAAAACAATGGACTCACAGCCTAAGTCGGCCTGTATGTATTGTGCGTTTAAAAGTGTGTGCAGATTTGACAGCAGACTTTACGGCAATGATTACCGGGTATTTGAAAAATTGTCGGATGATGATGTTATGAGGTTAATTCACAGTGAGCTTTCAGAAAGTGATAAATAAAGTAATTATAAATCATCATATTATTTGAAAATTAAAAGTGAAAAACAAAAACACTAAAGGATTGAAAGATAAACATGTAAGAATATTAATAAGGGGAAAAATATGGGCAATACAAGGTGGACGGATGACCAGCAAAGAGTTATAGATGCCAGAAAGTGCAATCTGTTAGTTTCGGCGGCAGCAGGTTCAGGAAAGACTGCAGTGTTGGTTGAAAGAATTATAAAATTGATAACTGATGAAAAAAACGATGTTGACATTGACAGGCTGCTTGTAGTTACTTTCACAAATGCGGCGGCAGCAGAGATGAAAACGAGAGTTGGTGAGGCGATAGAGAGCAGACTTATTGATGAACCTGACAATGAGCATCTTCAAAGACAGGCATCGCTGCTTCACAATGCACAGATTACGACAATGCATAGTTTTTGTCAGTATATTATAAGAAATTATTTTCATGTAATAGACATAGACCCTGCATTTAAAGTTGCAAATGAGAATGATATGAAAATTGCTCAGAGTGAAATCCTTTCTGAGCTTATTGAGAAGCGATATGAAATCGAGAAAGAAAACGATAATTCTTCTTTTTATCTGTTTTCAGAGATGTTTGCACATGGACGTGATGACAGTAAGATTGAGTCAATTGTGCTTGAATTATATGGAAAGGCAATGAGTTATCCATGGCCAAAGAAATGGCTTAAATCAATTGTTGAAATTTATGAATGTGCGGGCGTGGAAGAATTTCAGAAAACAAAGTGGGTAGGAGAGCTTGTAAGTTATGTCAAAGAACTTGTAAATTCATATAAAATGCTTGCCGAAAAAGCAATAAAAATATGTGATGAACCGGATGGCCCGGCAAAATACAGAACAGCCTTTGAGGACGATATAAGACAATTTGATAATATCTGCCAGACAGAGAATTTTAGTGAATTATCGGATGCATTTAGAAAAATTTCAAGAGCAGATAAAGGAAGAATAACTAAAAAAGATAATGTTGATGCAGAAAAAAAGGATTTGGCAAGTGCATTCAGGGATTCTTACTTTTCAAGTCAGGGAGGAATTATAAAGCTTCAGGAGAAGTTTTTTAATAAAACTGTAGAACAGCAGATAAAAGAATTAAATGAAATGGCTCCTGCCGTAAAGGAACTTGTAAATCTGACAATAGATTTTATTGATGCATTTGCAGAGAGAAAAAGGGAAGATGGAGTAATAGATTTTAACGACATGGAGCATTTTGCACTGGCAATACTGACAGACGAAAATGAGGACGGCGAGGTTGTTCCAAGTAAGGTTGCAGAAGAACTTAGGGAGTATTATCAGGAGATAATGACGGATGAGTATCAGGATAGTAACTATGTTCAGGAGCTTATTCTGACAAGTATAGTCGGGGAGCCGGTACAGGCACCGTATATGTTTATGGTAGGTGACGTAAAACAGAGCATATACGGATTTCGATTGGCAAGACCTGAACTGTTCATGAATAAATACAACAGTTACAGTCTTGAGGAGGGCACAAAGGAGCACAGAATTGACCTCAAACAGAATTTCAGAAGCAGAGATTGCGTGCTCGAAAGTTCAAATGCCGTTTTTGAAAAGATAATGAAGCCTTGTCTTGGTGGTGTTGAGTATGATGAAGCGGCAAGGCTTGTGCCCGGAAGAGTTTACGAGAAAACGGACAAACGGACAGCAGAGAAAACGTCAATTATTCTTATTGACAAGAAAGCGGACAATGATGACGGAATGATGGATAAAGAACTTGAAGCTGCCGCTATTGGAAATAAAATTATTGATATGGTACAGGGAGAAAATCCGCTTTATGTATGGGGAAAACAGGGGTATCACAGAGTTACATACAGTGATATTGTGATACTTTTAAGAAGTGTTCAGGGGTGGACGGAACCTTTTCTTGAAACATTATCTGACATGGGTATACCGGTATCAGCGGGTACAAAAGCAGGATTTTATGAGTCAATTGAGATTTTAACAATGACAAATCTGCTTAGAATAATTGATAATCCGAGACAGGATATACCTCTTGTGTCAGTGCTTCGTTCGGTTTTTGTGGGACTTAGTGATGATGAACTTGCGGCAATTGCCGTGATGCCTAGAACCCTTGATTTTTGGGATGCAATGAAACTTTATATAAAGACTGTAAACGGAGAAGAGGGGACGGAAAAATATACGGCAGATATAGTTCTTGATGAGAAAGAGGCAGAAAAACTTGCGGAAAAGCTGGAAAAATTTATTGATAAATTAAATAATTATCGTGAGCTGGCAAAGGAACTTCCTGTTGATAAGATAATACAGAATATTTATGATGAAACGGATTTTTATGACATTATGTCTGCGATGCCTGCGGGCGAGAAAAGGGCGGCAAATCTTGATATTCTGCTTGGTCAGGCGAGAGATTATGCGGCAAACGGACATCACGGAATATTTAAATTTACTCATTTTGTTGAGAATATAAAGAAAGCATCTCTTGATATAGGAGAGGCATCGGTAAACAACGACAGTATGAATGCCGTAAGAATTATGACAATGCATAAAAGTAAGGGACTTCAGTTTCCGGTAGTGTTTGTGTCGGGACTTGGAAAAAGTATAAATCTGATGGAGGCAAATGACCGGGTTATTATAAATTCTGATTATGGTGTTGGAACTGATTATGTAAATCTTGAACTTATGTATACAGAGAAAAGCATTTTTAATAATTTTTTAAGGAGCAGGATAAAAGTAAATGCACTTGCCGAGGAAGTAAGAATGTTGTATGTTGCTATGACAAGAGCCGAGGAAAAACTTTTTCTTACAGGAGTGTCTGCAAAGATTTTACAGGGAAATATGGGAGCCAGAGGTGAGGGAAAAAAGAAGATAACAACATGGAAAGAAAAAGGTCAAAATCTCGAATTTTCAGGACTTCTCTCACTTACAAAACACATTGACATGGTAATGGCGGCGATAGCAGACAGGCCGGTATTTAAAGAGTGTATTGAAGAACTCGAACCAGAAAAAATTTATGGAGTAAATGATGAACTTTTTGACCTTGAAGTAGTTTCAGTCAACAACATTGTGAGTGTATCAAAAGAAAACCGTGAACTTGCAAAGCAGAAGGAAATTGAGCTGGTCAATTGGGATGCGGATAAGACTTATGATGAGGAAATGAGGGATTATATATCACAGAACGAGGAATTTTCGTATAAATATAAGGATGAACTTGGCATTCCTGTTAAGGCATCTGTATCTGAACTTAAAAGACTTGCAATGGAAAAACTTGACGAGTTTAATGCCGGGGATGTAGAAAATAATCCTGTCATGGAGAATGAGGTTTTGCTTTTGGGAGACTTAGATGTGGAGAGGTCTTTTGAAGAAATTTCAGACAGGAAAAATGGTGAGAAAGAAAGCAAATACTCAGACATTCCACGACCTGATTTTATGAAAAAAGAGGAAGTAAAGACGGGGGCTGCAAGGGGAACTCTTTACCATCTTGTTATGGAACATATACCGTATGAAAGACTTGATAAAAACTTTGATTTTGCAGTATTTATCAAAGAACTTGTGCAGGACGGATATATGACGGATGAAGATGCGTCTGCCTTGGATGTAAAGAAATTTGAGTGGTTTGCAAAAAGCAGTTTATGCGGCAGGATGAGGGCGGCAGCAGTTTCGGGTGAACTTAAAAGAGAGCAGCCGTTTATGATAGGAATACCGGCAAATGAAGTATATTCTGAAAAGAGTGACAGTGAAGAACTCATAATGATACAGGGAATAATTGATGCATTTTTCTACGAAGGTGATGACATAGTTCTTGTTGATTACAAGACGGATTTTGTTATGAAATGTCAGGAAGAAAAACTGGCAGAAAGGTATAAAACACAGCTTGATTATTATGCGAGAGCGCTTGAGAGCGTGACAGGAAAAAAGGTTAAGGAGAAGATTATTTATTCGTTTTCGCTTGGGAAGATTATTGAGGTGGGCTAATATAATAGCAGTAATTTTTGAAGCTGAAAAAGTAATACCATAAAAAAAGCTGTAAAAAATTAAGGAAATATTGCAACAAAAATCTATCTTTTCTGTTTATAAGGATGGCATACGAGGAAAACAAAAATTCAAGTATAAATATGGATATTGCGGTTGTTGTTAAGGTAAAGAAAGGTTATGCAATAAAGACGGCAGCAGATATTCTTATGGGTAAGCGTGAGGCAGGTGGAGTGTTTATAGGAAAAGACAATTATCTTATTGATACATTCTCTGAATATGACAAAAAGATATTTAATAAAAATATTAAAAATATGGCTGAATTTAGAAAAAAATTAGCGGAAAATAAAATATCATGTCGTGAGTTGCTTGTACCTGCATCAGTTGAGATTATGAGTAATAAACTGCCACAGTTCGCTTGTCATGTCAGCCAGGAAAAGCTTATCAGTGAGGTGGCAAAGAAAGTTCCCGGAGTTATAGATATAACAAGTGTGCTTAAAGCACATAATGATGAGCAGATATATTATAAATCGGATCATCACTGGACAAGTGTAGGAGCGTATTATGCGTATGTTCAGTGGAAAAAATTACTTGGTAAGAAAGCGGCACCACTTAATTCGTGGAAAAAAGAAATATTGTGTGATGATTTTAAGGGAACAACATGGAATAAAGTGAGCCTGCCAGGAACAAAATATCAGGATGAAATTATTGGATATTATCATAATAAGAAAAGACGTGTTTCATATAATAATGATTATTATGTTGCAAATTCAATATATGAAAATTCATATCTTAAAGGAAAAGATAAATATGGAGTATTTTTTAATTCAAATCAGGTATTGACTACAATACAGGGTGGCGGTAAAAAGGGAAAACTTCTACTGATAAAAGATTCGTATGCAAATACATTTGCACAGTTTGTTATTGATGATTATAAGGAAGTACAAATGATAGATATGCGTTTCTTTAGAGGAAATCTTGCTTCATATGTAACAGGCAATAAATTTGATGATGTTCTTATATTATATGGCTGTAGTGGTTTTGCAACCGAGGAAAAGAGATTTTAGCTGTTGATATGGGAAATTAAATAAAAACCCCTGAAAGTGTATTAAACTTTCAGGGGTTTTGTCTTGAAGTATTGTATAAATCATACGAAAATAAAAATTAAATCTGTGAAAAATTACGATAGAAATTGGCTGGGTAACCTGATATTATGTTAACAAGATTTTAACGGGATTATTAGTTCTTAAAATTAAAAAGTCTTATAAATCTTATTTCAGAAACATTCACAAAGATAAAATCAAAGTAACTTTCAAGCATATTAACAATTGAAAACACCACAAAAACTAAGTATAATGGAGAGAAAAGAAATATCATCTGGAATGTCAGGCTACGATAGATAACAGTATGATAATACGTTTCTTCGAGTATGACTCACAGATAGCACTTGATGATGCAACCATAGAGAAAGAGGGAGAAACGGAAGATGGCAAAAAGAGTGGTGGAGTTTTAACAGTAACATTCCCTCATTCAGCAGTATTATTTCTGCGTTCAAATGAAAACACAGGTGATGTAATGAAAATGAAATTTGTCACACCCGGCGGCGAGTTATACTACGATATACCTATTATAAAAATGCAGAAGTATACATTGCAGGATATATAGAACAAAGAAATGTATTTGTTAATACCGTTTTACATATTCACACATGAAGCGAACTTTCCGAAATATAATGAGGATGAGACAGCATTAAAAGAACTTGTGAAAGAGTTTGAAGAAATTTGTGCCAAAATGGAACAGCTGGTACAGGAAGGCAAGATGACGGAACTAGAAAGCAGAATAATAGTAGAATTGTCAAAAAAAGTAGTAGATAATATAGCAAAGAAATATGAGAAAATCAGGAGAGGAGTTGATGTAATAATGGGAGGAAAAGTAATAGAGACGGAAGCAAAGAAGATGTATATTCGTGGAATAAAGATTGGAGAGGAAAACGGAAGAATTGAAGGAAGAAATGAAGGTAGGAGCGAAGGTTTAAAAGACCAGATAAAAAAGAAACTTGCAAAAGGCAAAGACATTGCACAAATAGCAGATGAAATAGAGGAAAGTGAAGATACTGTTTTAGAATTGATAAAGCAGATTGAAGCTGAAAAAAAGTGAATATGCCTGTTACAGAGAGGTGTTTGTGCATGATTGATGAAGAATTAAAATCTATAGAGGATTTTTATAATAAAGAATTTCCAAGCAGTATGACAGCCGAAGAAATATCTGCCAAGCTGGATATGTTTAGCAGTCATCCGAATATCCAAATGTTAAGGAGAAAGTTTTGTGATGAGCTGGTTTTTGCATTAACGGAGGGATTTGTTAAGTATGATGACGCACTGTTGGCAGCAGATGATGGTTCTTTGATTAAACTGCTATATGAAAATATAGAAAAACTGGATAAAGACAGTTACTTCTTTTGGGCATTCTATTATTATTTGAAAAAGCAGTATAAAAAGTGCAAAGACAATATACATAAAGTGTGTAGTGAACAGCTTAAACAAGGTGTTTTGAATGAGGATGGGTTACTGGATTTTTTCCTGGTTCCTTTCAAAAATGCACCTGATGAAATTTTGGATTTTATTACAGACGAGGTGAAAAGTGTAAAGTCTGAGGACGGAATACCGGAGTTGTGTGATTTGATGTCTTTGTATTATCGGAGTAATAATAATGATGTTGTAGTTGATGCTCTGCTTTCATTTATTCAGAAGTATCCTAACTATAAATCTCCGAATGAAATACTTGGATATACATATTACAATATGTCTATGTGGAATAATGCTATCGCCTGCTTTGAAAAGGTTGAGCAGGAATATTATTTCTTTATGTCAGATATTTATTGGATGTTGGCATGGTCTAGTGGAAAGATTAAAAATTATGTCGACGAAGAAAAGTATTATCGTCTGAGTTATGAACTTGCTCCTGAAATACAATTTACTTTGAATAATCTGGGTTATTCATTATATAAACAGAAGAAATACTTAGAAGCTAAAGAGATTTTCAAACAATGTTTGGAGGCTAAGAAAGACTTGCCATGTGCAGCCAATAATTATGTTCGTGTTTTAATTGCACTTGGCAGGAATGTAGATGCAAAGAAATTTGTTAATTCCGGAGAGTTTAAAGTTGCTAAAGCTATTCGTGACAGAGTGAAAAAGTTGGATAATCATAATGCACGATTGAAAAAATATGATATAGCAGTCGAACCGGATATTGATGACAACGAAAGTACTGAAAAGGTCACAATAGATATTGGGGTAAAACGACAGCAGTTTTCTAATGAGAAGCTGTTAGAGGATGAGCTTACTGCAAGAATAGAAAATGGTATTCCTGTATTTGGTATCAAACTTAAAGTATATAAACGAAAAGGCGAGTATGGCCGTCAATATATTATTCCGATTGGAAGACTTGATTTATTGTGTGAAGATGCTGCAGGAAATTTGTATATTGTTGAATTGAAGAAGGATAGTGGATATGATGATGCCTATGAGCAGACGGCTCAGTATCTTGACTGGTTCGAGAAAAGTGAAAAATTCAAATCTAAAAAGGTGTATGGTATTATTTGTTTAAATAATCCAACACAGGAACTTATTTCAAAAGTTCATAATGATAAACGGATGAGATTGTTTGAATACCGGATATCTTATACAGAGTTATAAAAATAAGTCTGATAAAAGGGGTAGATGCCAAATGGTACCTACCCTTTTTGTGTTTACATTTCTAACTGTTCAATATCTTTTATCCAAATATTCACCGATGCATCGCTAGGCATGCGCCAGTCACCTCTTGGAGACAGCGCGACACTTCCGACTTTTGGACCGTCAGGGAGACATGAGCGTTTGAACTGCTGTGCAAAGAAACGCCAGTAAAATGTTCTAAGCCATTTGTAGATTGTTTCTTTGTCATATTCGCCGTTGAATGTGTATTTTGCCAGACGGTATATTTTGGAAGGGGCATACCCAAATCTCATAATATAGTACAAAAAGAAATCGTGTAATTCATATGGACCAACGAGGTCTTCTGTTTTTTGGGCAATCTTCCCGTCTTTGTCAGGTGGAAGGAGTTCCGGACTTACAGGTGTATCAAGTACATCCATAAGTACATCATGAAGCTGTTTGTCAGGTGTTGTCTCGGCATAATATAAGACAAGGTATCTTACAAGGGTTTTTGGTACTGAGCAGTTTACACCGTACATAGACATATGGTCACCATTGTAGGTTGCCCATCCGAGTGCAAGTTCCGACATGTCACCTGTTCCTATGACCATTCCGTTTAATTCATTGGCAAGATTCATAAGGATAAGTGTTCGTTGTCTTGCCTGGGAATTTTCGTAAGTTACATCATGGATTGAACTGTCATGTCCTATGTCTCTGAAATGAAGGTTTACGGCTTCATGGATAGGGACTTCTTTAAGTGTAGCACCGATTTTTTCAGTCAGAATACACGCATTCTGATATGTTCGGTCAGTTGTTCCGAAACAAGGCATTGTGACTGCACAGATACCGCTTCTGTCAAGTCCGAGCATATCAAAAGCTTTTGCAGTTACAAGAAGGGCAAGTGTTGAGTCGAGTCCGCCCGAAATTCCGATAACAGCCGATTTGCAATGCGTGTGTTCAAGACGTTTTTTTAATCCCTTTGCCTGAATGTTTAATATCTCATCACATCTGCGGTTGCGGTCATTTTTGTCGTTAGGAACAAATGGTGTTTTTTCAAAATAACGGGTGAGAATTGTATCGCCAATATTTTTAAACTCAAATGCAGTTACTTCATAGCCGTTTTCTTCAGGAGCGTTTATGGTAAATGTTGACATTCGTCTGCGTTCACTTACAAGTTTGCCAAGGTCGATTTCACTTATTGCGATACCGTTTTCAAATCTTTTTGTCTCAGCAAGTATACTTCCGTTTTCAGCTATTAAATTATGTCCTGCAAATACAAGATCGGTTGAGGATTCGCCCTCGCCGGCATCGGCATAGATGTAGCCACTTACGAGTCTTGCTGATTGATTTTTTACAAGTTCACGTCTGTAAAGGTCTTTACCTGTAGTTTCGTCGCTTGCTGAAAGATTGGCAATAACAGTGGCAGAAGCCATAGCGTGATAACATGATGGTGGAATAGGCATCCATAAGTCTTCACAAATGTCGATGCCAATGACAAGTTCAGGAAGATTTTCTGCTTTGAAAAGCTGGTTTGCACCAAAAGGAACAAATGAACCTGTGTCACCAAGTTCAGGGATTTCTATATATGATACTTCTTTATTTCCTGTAGAGAAGTGTCTTGCTTCATAAAATTCTGAATAATTTGGAATATGCTGTTTTGGAACTATTCCAAGAAGTTCACCATCAAATATTACGGCGGCGACATTATAAAGTTTGAAATTGAATAGAAAAGGTAAACCGACTATGGTTATCATATCAAGATTTTCTGATGCATTTATTATCTTTTTTAAACCGTTGAGTGAACCTTTAAGAAGAATATCCTGTAAAAAAAGGTCGCTGCATGTGTATCCGGATATTACAAGTTCAGGGAAAACGGCAAGTTTTACGCCCTGTTTATGTGCTATATTCATTGATTTTATTATGTTTTCTGTATTAAAATCCGTATCACCGACTTTTATGTCAGGGGTGATGGCGGTTGCTTTTAAAAATTTATCTTTCATTTTTAATTTATTAACCTCCGTTGTTTTTCTCTGTTCATTGCAATTATAGCATATATTGGCTGTGTTGTTTGAAATGTTTTAAAGAAAAAAATAAGAATCGCCTGGAGTGACGATTCTTAAGGAGAAGGTATGAAAAAAATTTAAGCACTATCAAATGATTTCGTTTCATTTGATGATGTTATAATAACAATCGAATGTGAACCTGCAATGTTGTTTTTGTTAATTAAATGTGAACAATTTTTAAAATAAAAAAATCAGGAAAAAAATAACTATTCCTGATTTCTTTTGGGCGTTAAAAAATATTAAATTAAATTTATGAGTGTCACTGTATTGTCATCATCAGATAAAAGTAACATTCGTAAATGTATAGATGTCATCTATATCTGTATTGTGTCTGACACATCAACATTTGTGATATTACGCCTGAAATCGGTTTTGGTCAAGAGTATTGTGGCAATAAAAAATAATTTACAGAATTAATGAGTTTTATGCTATTATAATAAGTATAAAAACATAAAACTTAATTTTATTAGGCTGATAATCAGATGTTTTATCCGAAATAAACTTAAAAGTCTGAAATAAATTTTGAATATTAATATAGTAAAAATATGCCGGCAGTATGGAGGGAAAAATGAAAAATGATGAATTAGATAATATTGATAAAATGATAATAACGATGCTTCAGGAAAATGCAAGAATGTCGTTGAAAGAGATTGCACAAAAGGTTTATCTGTCATCACCTGCTGTGTCAGCAAGAATTGAAAATCTTGTACAGAATGGATATATAGAGGGGTTTCATGCAAGAATAAATCCGATAAAACTGGGATATCACATAAAGGCATTTATAAATCTTGAGGTGTCACCAATCGACAAAAAGGATTTTTATCCTTATATAAACAGATGTAAAAATGTTGTAGAATGTAATTGTGTAACAGGTGATTATTCTATGCTTCTTGAAGTGTTGTTTCCAAGTACAGATGAATTAGATCAATTTATTGGAGAATTACAGAAATATGGCAGAACAAAGACACTTATCGTTTTTTCGACCTGCGTGGAGTACAGGGGGCTTCAAATGTGATAATGGAGGGGTAAAATTGGAATTTACAAAAGCGTTTGATAATATGCCTGTCAGTGTTATTGTAATCAAACGAAATTTAGAAAAAAATATTGGTTTTGAAGAAGTTTATTTAAATGATGCACTTAAAAAGAAGAAAAGTCTGATAGCCCAGACGGACAATAATATTCTTTATTTTCTTTTTAAAGATAAATATAACCAGTTGATATGTGCAATTGAAGATATCTTTGATGGGGTGAAGAAAACAGAGGTTATTTCTTCATATAACTTAGAACTTGGCGGATATTTTTCGGCAGAGTTTTATCTGGCTGGAGATAAAAATTATTGTATATGTGTATTTAGGGAAGAAATGGAGATTGTTAGCAGCAGAAATATTTTTGCTGCGATAAAGCAAGTTTTTTATGTAGTATCAATATGTAATATGAAAGAGGACAGTATTTACATCTTTGAACAGATGCGTGGAGATGAGCATGAGACAGGTCACATGATGAATTATACGCAATATGTTTCAAATATTACACAAAAAATAATATCAAAAGAGTATCTTGAAGATGTAAGAAATTTTATGAAGCGGGAACATATAAGAAAAGTTCTTTCAGAAGAAAAAAGAATGGTATCTTTTGAATATATGAGATATATAAATTCAGAGCAGAAGTTTTTGTTGAGTCGAATGAGTTTTATTTGGCTTAACTCAGATGAAAATGGCATGGTAAGAGAGTGTGTTATGACTGTCAAAGATGTTCATAAGGAAAAACTGAGAGAAATTATGAAAAATAAGTCTCTTAAATCTGCTTATGATGTTTCAAATGTAGCAAACGAGGCAAAAAATGCTTTTCTAAGACATATCGGTCAACATATGAAAGCTCCGGTAAATTATATTATGGGAGTTACTGATATGTTAAGTATGTCAAAAAACTATTGCGAGGCTAATGAGGTTTATATAAAAAAGATAAGAGAGGCTTCTGAATTGCTTCTTGAAAATATAAATAAAATTGTAGATGTAAGCAGAATAGAAGCAGGTGACATAAAATTTTTGTTTGAAAGAATATCCATAAAAGAGCTTATAGAAGAAATTATAAATGAACTTGCTGTTTTTATTAAAGAAAAAAAACATGAGCTGAGTGTAAATTATGATGAAGTTGTACATCACTATGTTTTTATTGATAAAATGAGATTAAAGCAGGTAATAAAGAATATTTTGTTAAATGCGGTTCAGTATACGGATAATAATGGAAATATAAGAATTAAAGTTGTTGAGAGCAGACAAAAATTTGGAGAAATATATATATATAGATTTATTATAGAAGATAATGGTCCGGGAATTGATAAAGGTATTATTGAAAAAGCTGTAAAAGTATTCCTTTAAATTATTCACAAAAGGAAAAAAGAAGCGGAATCGGATTGGGATTGTGGCTTTCTAATAATATTGTAAGAGTTTTAAATGGTGATCTGGAAATAAAAAGCAGTTTAGGTGTTGGAACGAGATGTACTATAAGTTTACCTGTTTCGACGGATAAAAATTATTTTCAGAATGATGAAGATACGGTTGTTAAAGCAATCATGGCAGAATCAGGCGGTAAAAAAATAAGTGCCATAAAACGAATTTTGATAGTCCAAAATCTTATAACATCAAAAAACTTATTAAGGCAAAAACTTAAATATCTTGGATTTCTGGTTGAAAGTGCGTCTACTGGAAGCGAAGCACTGTGTATGTATAAGGAAAGAGGAGCAGGATATTATTCGGCAATAATAACAGATGCTCAGCTTCCTGAAAAAAGCGGTTATGATTTGGCTTTGCAGATAAGAAAATACGAGAAGAGCAGTGGAGGGTATCTTCCTATAATAGCAATGTCAAAATCTGAATTTTCGGAGGAAAATATATACTCAAAGAAGATGGGAATAACATTGCAGATAGACAAAGATGCGGATGTATCTGTATTAAGAGCTGCATTTGATAAAATAAATATACAAAAATAAGATACCGAATGTGAAGTATATACCGCCCCCAAAAGGTTAGACCTAAAAATCTAACTATTGGGGGGTGGTATTTAATTATTCTTTAAATTTTCATTTTTGTTTAAATCTGAACAGCAGTCACCACAAAGACCATGAAAAAGTACCGTGTGTCCCTCAATTTTTCCGGGAAAATTGGCATTAGCAATGATGTCTATATGGCTTATAGAATCCATTTCGATATCTAATAATTTTTTACATGATCTGCAAAAAAAGTGATTATGAGGAACAGAATTTCCATCAAAGTGAACGAAACCGTCACCGCAATCTATTTGAATAGCTTCTCCATGCTCAACGAGAAAATTTAGATTTCTGTAGACGGTGCCAAGGCTTATATTAGGAAATAGTTTTTGAATATTTGCGTAAACTGTGTCAGCCGTCGGATGGCATGTGACAGATTTCAGATAGTTTTTGATAGCCTCACGCTGTTTGCTGTATCTAATAGCAGACATAAAAATCACTCCTATATAATAATATAAAAGAAAGGGTTTTCAAGTTCTAAACAATAATAATTACTAATTAAATATATTATAGCAATAAAATAATAGAATGTCAAAAAAAACTGATTTACTTAATAGTGGAAATAAAAAAAATATATTGTATAATATATATGTAAAAAAATTAAAGAATATAATTTAAAAAAATAATTTTGTAAAAGTACATTAGCGATAAAAGGAGAGTAAAAATGGCACAAATGCGTATTCGGCTAAATAGGCTGAAAAGCGGAATGATAATAAAGGACAATATCTATTCAAAGACAGGTACGTTCTTGATTGGTTCAGGAACGGTTGTTACACAGGAAATTATTGAACTTTTGACAAAGCATTTTATAGATTTTGTAAATGTTGAATATAGTGTGGCTGAAGAAAGCAATCAGGAAGTAAGTAAAATAACACCTGAACAGGAAAAGGCTTTTAAAGAGGGATTTCAAATTGCAGAGGACACTGTATCAAGAAATCTTAAAGAAATTGCATTAAATGATAAGGATGTAGATGTTAATGAATTGCTTGATTCGTTGAACGAGGTCGTGACTAAGGCTGATACTACAGTAAATCTGTGCGTGTTACTGTCAAAGATGAAAGAGAATGCAATGGGACTTTATAACCATTCTGTTAATGTTGCATTGTGGGGACAGATACTTGCAGGCTGGATGGGATATAGCGATGAAATGATTGACAGAGTTGCAATTGCGGGAATTCTGCATGATATTGGTATTCTTAAATTTGCACAAAATGAATTAAAAGGATTTTCTTTCCATAAGGAACTTGACGGGCAGGGACCTTTTACAAAACATACAATGTATGGGTATGAATTAGTTAAAAATAAAGATTTAGACCAGAGTATTAAGCAGGCGGTTTTAACACATCATGAGCATGCCGATGGAACCGGTTTTCCGCTTAGTGTTAACAATAAAAGTATAAATCCGATAGCACGAGTTATTGCGATAGCCGACGTATATGATACTATGCTTATGAAAGAAATAGGATTTAGAAAGCTGTCTCCTTTCGAGGTTTTGATACAGTTAAGCGAAACTCAGAGTAAAAATTTTGACCCGGTCACTCTTTTGACATTTACATCGAGACTTGCACAGACATTCATACAGTGTAAGGTAAGGCTGAACAATGGTCAGGAGGGAAGAATAATTTTATTTAATAAATATAATATATTGAGACCGCTTGTACAGATAGGAACAGGTTTTGTGGATCTTGCATTGAGAAATGATTTGCATATAGTTGAGTTGCTGGATTAAAAATAACTGAATAAGAAAATAACTGTAATAAAAAAGCAGCTGTATTTAAATATTTTGTACTACCTTGGAAAGTTTAAATTTTTCAGGTATCAAATATAATTAAAGTACAGCTGCTTTTTATATTTATATTTTTAATTTGGGTTTGTGAAATTATCCAAAGTATCTTTCAAGTAAGCCTTTGAATGCTTTTCCGTGTCTCGCCTCATCTCTAGCCATCTCATGTACTGTATCGTGAATAGCATCAAGTCCGAGTTCTTTAGCTTTCTTAGCAAGAGCCATCTTTCCTGCTGTAGCGCCACACTCTGCATCTACACGCATCTCAAGATTTTTCTTTGTGCTGTCTGTGATAACTTCGCCGAGAAGTTCAGCAAATTTAGCTGCATGCTCTGCTTCTTCATATGCTGCTTTTTCCCAGTAAAGACCGATTTCAGGATATCCTTCACGATGAGCAACTCTTGACATAGCGAGGTACATACCCACTTCTGAACATTCTCCGTTGAAATTGTCTCTGAGACCCTGAAGAATTTCCTCATCTACACCCTGTGCTACACCTACAACATGCTCTGCAGCCCATGTAAGCTCGCCTTCTTCCTGTTTGTTGAACTTTTCAGCAGGAACTCCACACTGTGGACATTTTTCAGGAGCTGTCTCTCCTTCGTAAACATAACCGCATACTGAACATACCCATTTTGCCATAATAATAATCTCCTTTTCTTAAAAAATTGTATTGTTTGTAAAATTGTTTAAAAAATATTTTAAAAAGTTAAATAGTAATTGTTACTGTTTATGTGCTATATACTATCATTTATTATTTACTTTGTCAACAAAAAAAATACATTTTTTTTAAAACGACGGAAAAATGCCGCTTAAGGGTGAATGTGTTGCTCGGAAAAGCAAAAATAACATTTTTGGAAAAATATATATTTGTTTTGCAGATATTTTCCAGATTAAGGGAAAGAGGTGCGATGTATATATGCATCTGGGTTATAAATGTCTAACAAATAGTAATGAATACTAATAAAGGAGAACGAAACTAATAAAGATATGGCACAAATGAATAATAATAGGATAATTTTGCAAAAAAGTGTTTCTTCTTATATAATTAAGAATTATGATGTTGGGGTCAAAAGGTATTTTGCCCCCGACTAATGCCACGGATTGCTTCATTGCTACGCAATTTTCGCAATCCTGCAAACACCTCCAATCCCGCATATTTGCAAGCAAATCTGCTACTTGTCGGTGTTTGGCGGGTCAAGCCACCAGATAGCAATTTGTATGTAAACATACATTGCTATCTGCTTTTGACCCTTGCATCATCATATAAGAAAATAATAAAAAGGAATAATTGAAAAAATGAAAAAATATCAGATGATAAAGTTTTATATATCAAGAATTTATAAAAATATATACAGATTTATAAGATGGGGAGTTTTTTCGGCTATAGTCGGGATTGTTGTAGGTTCATTCAGTACATTGTTTGCTTATTGCTTGAGAGTTGTTACTGAAATCAGAACGCAGCATCCGGAGATAATATTTGCACTGCCTTTAGGTGGCATTGTGATTGTTGCTTTATATGGAATTTTTAAATACAAAAATGATAAGGGAACAAATCTTGTTTTATCTACAATTCATGCTGAGAGTGAAATTCCGTTCAAAATGGCTCCGCTTATTTTTATTTCTACTATAATAACGCATTTCTTAGGTGGTTCTGCCGGCAGAGAGGGAGCTGCATTGCAGCTTGGGGGAAGTATAGGCAATCAGCTTGGTAGATTATTTCGATTTGACGAAAAAGACAGAAGAATTGTTGTCATGTGTGGCATGAGTGCTGCATTTTCAGCGATATTTGGAACGCCTATAGCGGCATCAATATTTTCAATGGAGGTAGTGAGTGTCGGTGTTATGTATTATGCTGCGCTTGTTCCGTGTGTATTTGCGGCGTTGATTGCTTCAAAATTTGCAACGCATATGGGAATTGGACCGAATACATTTAATATTTTACATATGCCACAGTTTCAATTGGTTCCGAGTTTAAAAATAATTGTACTGGCAATGTGCTGTGCGGCTATAAGTGTTGTTTTTTGTATGGTACTTCACGGGCTGGGTGATTTATATAGAGAGAAAATAAAAAATCCGTATGTAAGAATTGTTTTTTCAAGTATTATAATTATTATTTTAACTGTAATATTACATACTGATGATTATATGGGCGCAGGTGTACCTGTTATAGTCAGGGCAATTGGCGGAAAAGTGAATCCAATGGCGTTTATATGGAAGATGATTTTTACAGCATTGACTCTTGAGGCCGGTTTTAAGGGTGGCGAAATAGTACCGTCGTTTTTTATAGGAGCAACTTTTGGCTGCCTGTTTGGAGGTATAGTTGGAATTTCTCCATCACTTTGTGCAGCAGTTGGCATGATGGCTGTATTCTGTGGTGTAACAAACTGTCCTATAACTTCAATGCTCATAGCATTTGAGCTTTTTGGATATGAAGCGGTTCCATTCTTTCTTATTGCCATAAGCGTTAGTTATCTTTTGTCCGGATATTATGGGCTGTATCATGACCAGACTATAGTTTATTCTAAATATAAGGCTGAATATATAAATAGAAAGGCGAGGGAGTAAGTGCGGAGATTATTAAATATGAAAAAGTACTTGACATACATATTTAAACTGTGGTAACATTGTTTTTGTTCTGTGAATTGCAGGACGCACTGCCGTAGACAGTAGGTGCCGGTGAACCGGTGTAAGTACAAACGCCTACCGAGGAAGATGAATTTCTATATGAATTATTTTCACCTCGTTCGGCTTGAATTATGCGGCGAGGTTTTTTATTTTGTCTGAAAGAAGCTGTTTTATAATAGTTTACTTTACAGAGCAAATTATATGTCTGTCTGCAGTGGATATTATGGGGAAAACCCAGGAAAGGAGACTTACTCATGGCAAAAGTTGAAATCAAACAGCCTATAGTTGATGAGATTAAGGCAAAGGTTGAAGGCGCTGCAACTGTTGTACTTGTAGATTATCGTGGACTTACAGTAGAGCAGGATACAAAGCTTCGTAAAGGACTTAGAGAGGCAGGATGTGAGTACAAAGTTTACAAGAACACACTTATGAAGCGTGCTTTTGAAGGAACTGATTTTGCTCAGTTAGATGATTTACTTGACGGACCATCTGCTATCGCTATTTCAAAAGAGGATGCAACTGCTCCTATCAGAATCCTTAACAACATTGCAAAAGAAGCTGAAGCACTTGAGTTCAAGGGTGCAGTAGTTGAAGGTACATTTTATGATGTTGATGGTGTTAAGGCTCTTGCAAGCATCCCTTCAAGAGAGGAACTTATTTCCAAGTTACTTGGTTCTTTACAGTCACCTATCACAAATCTTGCTCGTGTTCTTAATCAGATCGCTGAAAAGGGTGATGGAGCTGCAGAGGCTTAATTATTTGAACGAAAAGGAAACAGTAGGTTTCCAAAGAAACTACATCAGTTAAACTGATGCAACGAATTTATAAAATATATTTATTATGGAGGTAATGAGATGACAACTCAGGAATTTATCGATGCTATCAAAGGCATGACAGTTTTAGAATTAAATGATTTAGTAAAAGCTTGTGAGGAAGAATTTGGTGTTTCTGCAGCAGCAGGTGTTGTAGTTGCAGCAGGTGCAGCAGGTGCTGACGGAGCAGCTGAGAAAGACGAGTTCGACGTAGAGCTTACAGAAGTTGGACCAAACAAAGTTAAGGTTATCAAGGTTGTTCGTGAAGTAACAGGTTTAGGACTTAAGGAAGCTAAGGAAGTTGTTGACGGCGCTCCTAAGGTTCTTAAAGAAGGTGCTTCTAAAGATGAAGCTGAAGACATTAAGACAAAGATCGAAGCTGAAGGTGCTAAGGTTACACTTAAATAATTTACTGAGCTTTTATAAGCAAAGTATTTATTGTCGGAATGGCAAAATAAAAATACCTCATCGGAGAAATCCGGTGGGGTATTTTTTTAACTTTGTTCTCAGGGCAATATGGGATAAATTTGAGTGAACCAAGTTTTTTATGTACACTATCGTATGTCAATTATTTGCGATAATGCTTTAGCAACTCCATTTTCTTCATTTGACAAAGTAACAAAGTCTGCTTTTTCTTTTACAATATCAAGTGAGTTTTCCATTGCGACACCATATCCGCAATGTTCTATCATTTCTATATCGTTTATATCATCACCAAATGCACAAATATCATCAAGTGAAATGTTAATAAAGTCGGCAATTTGTTGAATTGCATCAAGTTTGCTTGCCTTTTTGTGGAAAAAAGTGTATGTATCCTCTCCACGATAATGAAAATATGCGCAGCCGCATTTATCGGCGATAGCTTTTGCGTCATTGTCAGAGGAGATGTGTGCGACAATTTTGCAGGCTTCTTCCGGAAAAGGTTTGTCTATATCAAATGAAATTCCGGGAGAATGGTCTTGTTTTATATCGTTAAGGTTGAGTGTATCACTGGACTTTTTTGCAGCTTTGGCAGGAGTATTGTCATTAGTGGAGGAGTCATCAGGGTTGTAAGGGTATCTGTAAAGTGCTGTTGTTGTAGGGATTGCTATGTGTGAGGTGTAACCGTAATTTTTAAGTTCATCAATAATATTATTTGTCATGTCTACAGACATTGTCCGGGAATATATAAGTTTACCGTTCTGATATACAAGTGTTCCGTCTGTAAGTATCTGGAAATCAGCATGAAGTTTATTTGCGTAATATGCAGCACCTCCGATATATCTCGCAGTTGCAATGGCAACATGAATGCTTTTTTTTCGGCAGTTTTCAAATGCGGCTATGGTTTCGTCTGCTATATCTTTGTTGTTTTTTAAAGCAGTTCCGTCTAAATCGGTGACTATAAGTTTTGGCGTAAACATTTTTTTCTCCTGTATAAATATTTTTTAAATTTATTTTATATATTTTTATTTTAACATGTCTGTGAAAATAAGTTAATGCCTGCATTTACATTTGGAACGCTTTTTGCAGGCTTTGCAGCTGCTGCATTTTTTACAGTCACAGAAAGTGTCGAGCATTTTTGAAACATCGTCCCATGAGCGTTTCATGCATATGGCTTTTCTGTCGAGACAGCAGTTGTATTGTGTTGCTTTTTTGATACAGTTTTTGAGATACATAATACAAAACAACCTCCTGAGATTTTTGTCCCTTGCATCATTATATGAAATTAAGATGAAATGTGTTAATCATTTGGTTACTATATTATGTTAATATTAAGTAAAAGTGATTTAAAAGGGAAATTGTAAGAGCGAAAAACAAAGTTTTTGAGGGAGAAAATAAATGGCAAATATTTTAATTGTGGAAGATGATACTACTATAAATGAGATGGTTGCAAGAAATTTAAAGATGGTCGGTCATAAATGCACACAAATATATGATGGCAGGGAAGGTCTTGAAATGATTGAAAAGGGTGATTTCGATTTGGTACTGCTGGATGTAATGCTACCCGGAATGTCGGGATTTGAAGTCATGGAAAAGACTAAAGATGTACCTGTTATTTTTGTGACTGCAAAAGGAGAACTTGATGACAAGCTGCATGGGTTGTCAATAGGGGCGGAGGACTATATTGTAAAGCCTTTTGAAATTCTTGAATTGATTGCAAGGATAAACGTGGTTCTGCGCAGAACGAAAAAGAATGATGATGTTTTTAGGATAAGTGATGTTGAGGTACATCTTGACAGACACGACGTTTTTAAAAATGGAGAGAGGGTGCAGCTTGCACCACAGGAATATGAACTTTTGGAAGTGCTTATTTTAAACAGAAACATGGCGATGTCAAGGGAGAAACTTCTTGAACTTGCATGGGGATGGGATTATATGGGAGATACAAAGACGGTTGACGTACATATAAGAAAGCTCAGAAAAAAGCTTGGACTTGAAAAGAAAATCTGTACGATAAATAAACTTGGCTACAGATTGGAAACAGAATGAAAGAGGGGAGTCGGCTATGAAACTGTGGCAGAAATTGTATATTGTGCTTATAGTACCTATATTGATAATTCTTAACATTGCAATATATTTATTGTTTGGTATTACATACAGACAGAACATTCAAGCAGAGAAAAATCAGGCAATAGGGGATTTTGGAATGATAATAGACCAGATTTACGGTGAAATTCAGAGTTCCCAGATGCAGGATACAGACATAAAAAAAACAATTCAGAAGTACACAAATTATTATAAGCAGCAAAAAATTGAACTGGGATTGTGGGAAGGAAAGAATAAAAAGAAAATCTATTATTCGGATAAATCACATTTTAAATATCAGCAAAAAAATATTACAGATAATAAAGTTGTTAAATGTTATATAGACGGTCATACAAGACTGATGGTTTTTAAGGTACAAAAATACGGAAAAACAATTTATTATTTCGGATATGAAAAAACTTTATATAACTTAGACAGTATGTGGAAAAATATCAGAATTTATTATGCGGTTGGAAGTGTCGCAATATCAATTATTATGGCGATATTTATGGTGTTTGTTTTAAAGAAATGCATAAAACCTGTTGTAAATCTGAATGAGACAGTTAAAAAGATGGCGGGCGGCGATTTGAAAACGAGAACTGACATAAAGGGAAATGATGAATTGGCTGTCCTTGGGAAGAACATAAATATCATGGCGGAGACAATAGAAAAAAACATGAAACAGATTATGGATGAGACCGAGAGAAAACAGTGGTTTATTGATAATCTTGCGCATGAAATGAAAACGCCGGTAACGGGTATTTGCGGTTTTGTTGAGTACATGGAGAGAGCAAAAATTTCTGAGGATGAAAGAATGGAATGCCTGGAGTTTATCGGGAATGAAGCCAGACGTATGCAGAATATGTCATATGAACTGCTCGATCTTGCTGTGATAAGACATTCCGACATAAAAAAAGAAAATATCAATATGAAGAAATTTACAGATGTGCTTGCAGACTGGCAGAAAAAGAGATTTGCGGATAAACGCATTGATGCAAAGTGGGATGTTAAAACAGACAGGCTGTTTGGTGATGAGCAGCTATTGGAAATGCTGCTTAGGAATATATTTGAAAATGCATTCAGGGCAACGGATGAATATGGAAAAATCAATACATATGTATATGAAACTGAGAATGAAACTGTTTTTAAGGTTGAGGACAACGGCTGCGGAATGAATCAGGAGGAAATTGAAAAGATAAAAGAGCCGTTCTATCGTGTTGATAAGTCAAGAAGCAGAAAACAGGGAGGGACAGGGCTTGGAGTATCGCTTTGCCAGAAAATAGTTGAAAAACATGACGGAACATTGGAATACAGTTCGCAAAAAGGGGTAGGAACTACCGTTACAGTGAGAATACCGTTGCAGTAATAATTTTTGAAATGTTTACCGTTTGATAACTTTATGGTTGTTTTTTGATAAGGTAGGGAAGATATACTTGTCTTAACATAAAAAGTATAAAAAGGGAGGATGAGAGTTATGAAACATAACAAAAAAATTTTAATGATTGCAACAACCGCATTATTTACGGTGGGATGTATTGGTCTTATAGGAGCGATGAAATATCAAAATATAAAGACCGAGGCATCAGACATCAAAGAAACTGATGTGGCAAAAGCAGGAGTTGATGCATCGAGTGATTGTCTGGAAGGAGAAACACCTTATATTGAGGATGACAACAACAATCTGCAGCTGGTAACTAAGGATGAATATGAGTATAAGGGTTATACAATATCATTTATACAAATCAAGAATAAAAATACAGGTGTTTATGTTTCGGATGATGAACAAACCGGAGATGTCGGATACAAGGCATTATTTAAAAAAGTGATTGATTGTGCTGAGGAGAATAATTGGAGCCAGATTAAGGAATTAAAAGGCAAAAAAGGTGTAATACGGGCGTATGTAGAGTGGCGCAGAGATGAGGACAAAATAGTAGACGGTAAATTTTACGGATATTTAAAGAGAAGAGTCAGCATGGATTTCATTTCACCGGATGGGAATGAGAGAAATATGGCTGCCAGTTTTAATTTTGAACCGGAAACAGGTAAATATCTGAGCATATACAGAAAGGCAAGCGGTACAAAACCGGGAAGTGATGACAGATATGAAGATGGAGCGGTTGCAAAGGCATATCCGGAAATTGCAGAAAAATTGAAAAACAGAGATGAAAAGAAAAAGCTGTTTGCTGAATATGCCCAGAAAGCAAAGAAAGAATTGGAAAATGTGTGGGGAATAGAAATTTATGGAGATTTTACAGAGAAGAGGACAGGTTATGATATAGGCATGGTAATGCTTAGAGGAAAAACAAAATCCGGTGAAGATACAATGACAGAATATGATATGTTAGGAGACCATATTGTAGATTTCTACTATATGTAAAGCAAAACGGGAGGGAAAGTTATGAGATACAATAAAAAAATTTTAATGGTTGCGACAACTGCATTATTTACGGTGGGATGCATTGGTCTGATAGGAGCGATGAAGTACCAAAATATAAAGACCGAGGCATCAGATATTAAAGCAAACGATGTGGCAAAAGTAGGAGTTGATGCGTCAAGTGAAAGTATGGAGGGGGAAACTCCTTCAGAGGGCGAGAAAAAAATGACGAAGGAGGTCGTGGAAGAATATTCTTATAAGGGATATGAAATTTCGTTCATAAGGTATAAAGACGCAAAAACTGGAAAGTATCTTTCTGATGCTGAAAAGTCAAGTGATTATGGTTATAAAAGAACTTTCAGAGAAATTATTGATGAATCAGAAAACAGCGGCTGGAATTATATGTTAAAGGAACTCAAGGGAAAGAAAAACAAGATAACAGCGGAAATTGACTGGAAGAGAGATGAAGATAAAATTGTAAACGGAAAATTTTATGGGGACCTTATCAGAGAAAGCCGTATAGTTTTTAAAGCACCGATTATATTTGATGATGACAGCATTATACAGATGGGGATTATGGCATCTTTTGACACTGTAGCAGAAAGCGGAGATTATCTGTGGGGATGTAAATCGCAGAGTACAGACCTTACTGAGTATTGTGGACAGTGGGGAGATGCATATAATGAACATAATATAAAGAATGTTAAGGGGAAATTGAAAAAATATGAGGCTGCTTATAAGAATAAAAAAGAAGCCGATAAGTATTTGGAGATGGCTAAAGATAAGATAAAAAAGGAAATGAAAGATGTATATGGTATAAATATTGTTAAGGAAACAAAAGATGATGATACTTATGAAAAATATAATATGTGGAAGCAGGATATGTTGCAGGGATGTGTTACTCTTTTTGGCAAGACAGATGATGGTCATACCGTGGATGTCCAATATGATTTGATAGGAGATTATGTGGTATCATGGCATCATAAATATTGGTAATAAGAACAATTATACATATTGATGGCTGAAAGATAGCAGTTGACTATAGTGTAATCGGTGCTTATATTAATTATTAGAAATAAGGGAACTAATTAACGATTTGGATTAAAATGGAGACATATAATATGAAATATGCACTTATTACAGGTGGTACAAGCGGTATAGGGTTTGCTATGGCAGGGGAATTTCTTGATAGAGGTTATGGAGTGATTCTTGCTTCTTCAAGCAGAAAAAATCTTGCCATAGCAAAAAGAAAACTTGAAGTTAAGAAGTCGAAAATTGTGAAAAGCACAAAGCAGATAATCATTGTCGAACAGGATTTGAGTATATCAGGTGGAGCAGAAAAACTGTATCATAAGGTGAAAGCTTTGGGGACAGATGTTGAAATTGTTGTCAATAATGCAGGCTTTGGTCTGTTAGGTGGGACAGAAAGTATAAATATAAATGATGATAAAAAAATGATACAGTTAAATGTAACTACACCGGTTTGTCTTTGCAAATTGTTTCTTCGTGATATGTATGAAAATGGCAGGGGGAAAATTCTCAATGTGGCTTCGACAGGTGCTTTTCAGCCGGGACCTTATACGTCCACATATTTTGCAAGCAAATCATTTCTGTACAGCTACAGCAGAGCAATAAGGCAGGAAGCGGCGGCAAGAGGTGTGATTGTAAGTACATTGTGTCCGGGAACGACCAGAACAAAGTTTTTTGAAAAGGCAGGTCAAAAGACACCGATATGGGCAATGTCGGCAGAGAAAACGGCAAAAATTGCGGTTGATGGACTGATGCGGAACAGGGGCATAATAGTGCCCGGAGTTATAAATAATATTTTAAGAATTGTGCCTTCCGGCGTAAAGATGTATTTTGTGGAGATGTTAAAGAAATAAAAAAATGGGCATCAGCTTTTGCTGAATGCCCATAAATTTTTTATCTGTTTTTCGAGTGTCTCATAACTCCAAATTTTACTGCGTGAGCGGCTGTTTGGGTCATTTACTTTTATCTGTCCGTTTTCTGTTTTGGTAAGTACAATAAAATGTCCTGCTGTTGTAAAGTCTCCGGGTCTCATGCTGCATATTATAGGTTCGTTGTTTTCAAGATGTGAAAATATGCTGTTTTTGCTCAGTGGGATTTCAATGCCTGTTATACCAAATGAAGATACACCCTCGGTCATTATATTCCATGAAGTTCCCGTTCCTTCTATATAATAACCGTTTTTCTCGGCAAATTTTGCGACTTTGTAGGGTGTAATGTTTCTGTTGTCTGTAAGTCCTGATATTACCATTGAAAGGCAGGTTGGAGCACAGCCGGATATTCCAATGTCGGAATTTCCGTAGGATGCATAGCCCCAGCGTTTATCCCACTGAATAAGGAGAGGGATACTTTCTGAAAGTTCTTTTTCGGTGATGTCTCCATGTGATTTGTTGTCTGCATTAGGATACCCCTTTACAAAGTCTATCATTTCAGGCGTGTTGCAAAGAGAAACAAGCAGACTTTTAGGGTAATCAGAGATATTTTTATAAATGGTTTTAAATTCAGGATATTTTTGTGATAGTGAATAAAGTTTATTTTTTACCTCATGGTCGTTTAGTTTTTCAGGTGTTGCGGCTTTGTATTTTGTAGTCAAATCACTGCTTGAATTAAATACGGTATATACAATATCGGATGCGGTGCTTATGATTTTTGGTGCCAGCCAAAATACGGTTAAAAATAAAAGTATTGCGAGTGTAAATTTTTGAAATCTTCTTTTTCTTTTTTTGTATTTTTTTGTGTTCATAAATGCTACCTCCCAGTACAATGAAAATTAAATCTTTGGTCAATGTATCAATTATTCGTTGTACTAAATACACTGTTGTAACGTGTTACGTTGTACTGGTATTATTTTAGAACAAATGAAAATATATTGTTTTAAGAAAAACATAAGCAAAACTTACAATATTCTTGCATTTAGTATAAAAATATAGATAAAAGTGATTTCTAATTATTAAAAACAATCTCAAAAGTTATACTTTCCTCTTCACTTTTTGCATTTATTTGTCCGCCGTGAAGTTCAACAATCTCTTTTGCAATAGCTAGTCCAAGTCCGGCACCGCCGGTTGATGAGGTTCTTGAAGAGTCAAGCCTGAAAAATTGTTCAAATATGCGGTCAAGTTTTTCAGGTGAAATTGTCTTGCCGTGATTTTTAAAGAGAATATGTATATTGTTATTCTCAATTGTGAGTGTACAGGTGATTTTTGTGTGTTCATAGCTGTAATTTATTGCGTTGCGGATAAGATTGTCAAATACCCGTGACAGTTTATCGGGGTCACACATAAAGTATATATCGGGTGTGATTTCGAGAGTCCAGCTGAGGTTGTGTTCTGACAAAACAGGAATAAATTCATTGCATATCTGCTCAAGCATACGGCTCAGATTGACTTTTTCAATATCAAGTTCAATGCTTGTGAGATTGAAACGTGTAATATCAAAAAATTCATTTATTAAATCTTCAAGACGTTCTGCTTTGCTAAGTGCTATAGAAGTATACTTTTCTCGTGTGTTGTCAGGAATATCAGGTTCATCATTTAATAGCGTAAGATATCCGATAACGCTTGTGAGCGGTGTTTTAAGGTCGTGTGCAAGATAGACTATCAGGTCGTTTTTTCGCTGCTCTGCTTCTTTTGCAAGCATTGAATTATGAATTGCATTTTCTCTTACGGAATTAAGTTCATCCTGAATGGATTTTAAATCTTCTGACAGAACTATTGGCTGTTCGGTTTGCATAGTAAGTTTTTTTGAAGCATATAAAATTTCATTGATGTAGCGTGTCCATTTTACAAGAAAAGATAAAGTGACAATAAACCATGTTGCGAAACAAAGAAAACCGCCGATAAACCATTTGTGCGTGTCTATAAATTTAAGCAGGATATATTCGGGGTCATCGGGATACCATATTCTTCTTGAACATATGGCAGCAGCCGAAATAAATATAACAAATACAAGGAAGATAAATCCGATTACGGTAAGCATATAACGCCTGATAAGTTTTTTGGTAAGACTGTTGTTTTTCATGTGACACCTCTGTTTGTAATAGTTTAGTTCTCAATCTTATACCCGACACCCCATACAGTTTTTACATATTTGGGTTTCCTTGCGGGTTCATGCATTTTTTCACGCAGTCTCGCAATATGCGTCATAACAGTATTGTTGCTGTCCATATATTTTTCTTTCCAGACAGCTTCAAAAAGTTCTTCGGAGGATACGACATTTCCGTTATGTTCACATAGATACCAGAGAATATCAAATTCAAGAGGTGTAAGTGAAAGCTCTTTGTCATTCAAAAATACCCGGTGGCTGCTTTTTGAGATGTTTAAACCTCGTATGTTGTATTCATCGGCAGCAAAGTTTTCGGCATCAGCTTTGTTATAACGTGTATAACGGCGAAGCTGTGTTTTAACTCTGACGGCGAGTTCAAGTGGGTTGAATGGTTTGCATATATAATCATCAGCACCGAGCGTCAGCCCTGTTATTTTGTCGGCATCTTCTGTTTTTGCAGTCAGCATGATGATTGGAAAGAAATGTTCTTTTCGTATCTGTTTACATAGTGAGAAGCCGTCAATATCAGGCAGCATAACATCGAGTATTGCTAAGTCGAGTTTTTCGTGCATTGCGCATTCGAGTGCGTCTTTTGCGTTGTAAAATTTAAAAACATTGAAACCGTCATTTTCGAGATATATCTGAACGAGGTCTGCAATATCTTTTTCATCATCGACAATCATTATATTTGTACTCATTTATTGTTCCTCCGAAAGTGCTTAATTTAAGTACATATTAGCATTTGGATATATCCGTGTCAAAGGCAGGGATAATTTTGGGTTAGCGTTATTTAGATTGGCATTAGAAGTAACAAAATGTCAATAATTTTTTAAGCACATTTTCCTGAAAATGGACAAAAAATAGAGCATATAGATTTTATCCATATGCTTTGCTTTCATATATTCATTATTTCTGCATAAATTCAAACACTGCTTCTTTCGTCGGAATCGCAGGAATTCCACCTCTCTTTTGCACACACAATCCGGCAACTGCATTTCCTAAAATAGCACACTTTCTGATTTCTTCCCATTTTATGTTTTCAACAGTCTTATTCATAGAAAGGATACCGCATAATACGCCTCCCCAGAATGAATCACCTGCTCCAGTCGTGTCGACCGCATGTGTCTGAAATGCTTTGATGATTTCTTTTCTGTTTTTTGTTGCCATAAGAACACCATGTTCTCCCAATGTAACGGCAACCAGCTTCGGTCCCATGGCAAGGAGTTGGTCTGCAGCCTGCTCATAACTTTTGACCCCTGTCAACAGAATACTCTCTTCATCCGATATCTTCATTACATCTACCAGTTCTATGACAGATTTCATTTTTTTCACGGCATACTCTTTGCTCTTCCAAAGAGATGGGCGGTAATTTGGATCATAGGAAACAAGTACACCCGCTGCTTTTGCTATTTTTACCGCTTCGATTGTTGTGCTTTCTGCCGGTTCATCTGTCAGCGATAACGAGCCAAAATGAAAAACTCTACATCTGGAAATTAATGTCTGATCAAGTTCTTCTTTTTTTAACTGTGTATCTGCACCCGGCTTTCTTGCAAAAGAAAAATTCCGTTCTCCATTTTCACCGATTTCCACAAATGCAAGCGTTGTAAAATAATCTGGATCTTCGACAATAGCATCTGTATTGATTCCTTCATTTTGTAATGTCTTCTTTAAAAATTTACCATGCATATCGTTTCCAACTTTTCCAATAAAAGATGTGCGATACCCAAAGTGGCTTGCAACTGTCAGGAGATTTGCCGGAGCACCGCCGGGATTCTGTTCAAACAGTTTCCTGCCATCCTGGCTGTGTCCTGCTTCAGTAAAATCAATTAGCAATTCTCCCAATGCTACAATATCAACCTTTTCTTCCATGTTTTAGTTCCTCCACAATCTCGTTATAACGTTTTTTATTTAACCGATAGAAAAATAATACAACTGCCGTCACAATCCAGAGTATACCTGGAATTGTCGTAAATGCATGTTTCATAATAGAAAGTACAGTTGTATTTTGTGTCTGATTTGCAACATAACCATATTTTCCAAGTAATCCTGCCAAAAGTGATGTTCCAACTGCCATTCCGATTTTATTTCCAAGTGAAATAAATGCATACTGAAAACCGTCATTTCTAAGTCCGGTTTTCCACTCACCATATTCCACACAGTCTGGAATAATTGCATAGATTGCGGTATTAAATCCGGAGAATAAAAACTGTGTGAGACCTGATAATGCATAAAAAATTACTGGTGATTCTTTGACATTAAAGAAAAACATAGTCAGCATGGAAATTCCTGTAAATAGAGCAAAGAGAGATGCCGTTCTTCCTTTGTTATTTAACTTTCGGAATACTGGTTGAAAACATGCTGCTCCGATGATAGAAGGAATAATGATACACATGGAATAAGTAGTATAATAAGAGGCATTTCCTTCTACATATGTAAAATAATACAGAATATCTGCATTTCTTCCATACAATGTGAGTCCAAATAATATCTGTCCTACTAATGCTAAAAGATATGGTCTGTTCTGCATGACTGCTTTTATCTGAACTTTCACAGAAATTTTTTTCTTTTCCGGAGTGATAACTGCTTCTTTTGTCTTCGCAAAACAGAAAAGATGACAGACTGTAAATATACATCCATATATGATTGCAACAGTCAAATATCCTGTCTTTGCACTGTGGCTGCCGAATTTACTAATCATCGGAACAGTGATAATATTTAACACACCAATCGCTATCATCGCTGCAACTGAACGGGATGTATTTATTTTTGCACGTTCATCAATATCTTGTGTCATAGCACCACACAAGGTTCCATATGGAATATTCACACAGGTATACCCAAGAACCAGCAGACAGTAGGTAATTACCATATACATGATCTTTCCGTTCTGAGGCCAGTCAGGTCTTGCCCAAAATGTCATGACAAGAAGAACAGCTGTGATTGGTGCCGCTACTAACAGCCATGGACGGTACCTTCCCCATCTCGATTTTGTTTTATCCGTAAGTCCCCCGACGATTGGATCATTGATTGCATCCCAGAATCTTGAAAAAAGCATAAGTGCTGACACTGCTGCCATACTGATTCCAAACACATCTGTATAAAATATCATCAGAAAGTTACTGACGAACATCCAGCTGAAATTACATCCAACATCACCAAAACCATATGCTATTTTACTAATCAGCGGCACTTTTCCATTTATGTTTTTGCTTTCCATATGTCCCTCCTGTTCTTACCAGAGCTTCTGACAAAACTCTATTCTTTCTTCATTTGGTCCCTTAATCATAAAAAATTTCACACCATTTTCCCAAAATGGCAGCTCTTCGATTCCGTCTGTAATAACAGTGTATTTTTCATTACAGATTTTCTGATACATACTTTCAATGTCTTCCACATCAAGTGCAACATGCTGGTATGCACCATCTGACATCGCCGCCTGCCCATTTTCAAATGTCTCTATGCAATAATTTTTTATCTGTAAAAATGCTACTTTCTCCTCTGCTTTTTCATTATAAGTCTGCATAATTACTTCAAATCCAAGGCTTTTATAAAATTCAACAGTTTTCTGTAAATCGTTTGTCGGAAGCCCGACATGGGCAACTCCGACAATTCCATATTTATTTTCCATATACGCTCCTTACTTTTCACTGACATTGATAATTACTTTCATAGTTGTCTCGCGATTGTCATCAATATATTGATATGCCTTTAAATAATCTTTAAAATCAAATGTTTTTGATATTAGTGGTCTCAAATTAACCTTTCCTTCATTCACCAGTCTGATTCCGTCTATATAATCATCATGGCGGTACATCATCGTGCTCTTAATGTCAAGTTCGTGGTCATTTGCCACCGCAAGATCTACTTCTGCCATTCCAGCAAAAACAGCCACCAATACGATTGTACTTCCTTTTCTTGCATATTTGATTGCCTGTCCCATTGTGATATTATTTCCAGCACAGTCGTAAATTACATCGGCTTTATCTGGTCCAAATGCCTCTATCATCGCTTCACCGAAATCTTTATTTTTGGTATTCACGCACACATCAATTCCACATTCTTCTGCCTTTGCCAATCGAAGATCACTGATATCTGTAATCATCACTTTTGCTGCACCCATTCCTTTTGCTGCCTGTGCTACAAGATTTCCGATTGGTCCTGCTCCAAGGACTGCAATATTCATGCCAGATACATCGCCCATCTGTTTTACACCATGAACTGCCACAGCAAGCGGTTCGATCATAGCTCCTTCTTCATAGGACATATCTTCTGGAATAGGTGTTACTTTAGATGCATCCACTGCAAAATACTCAGATGCTGTTCCTGTCGTTTGAAATCCCATTACTTTTAATTCCTCACAGAGATTATACTTTCCATGACGGCATGGATAGCAGTGTCCACAATATACCTGTGGCTCTATCGTCACCTTCTGTCCAACATGAAACTCTGTGACACCTTTTCCAAGTTCTGTGATTTCACCGGAAACCTCATGTCCCTGTGTTACCGGATATTTTGTAAAAGGATGTTTCCCATGATAAACATGAATATCTGATCCACAAATACCAATATTCATAATTTTTACCAATACCTGGTTTTCTTTTACCTCCGGAACCGGAACCTCTCTGAAAATAATTTCTCCTGGATTTGTCATTACCTGCTGTAACATAATAGTTTCCTCCTTTTTTATTTATATTGTTTTGTTTCGTCTTTTATAAAACGTTTTATTAAAGTGATTATATCATCTTCCTGTAAACCTGTTTTGTCAATATATTTTTTTGATATTCTTACATATTTCACAATTTTCGGATGAATTTTTTGTGCATTTTTCACAATTAACACAAAAAATGGAAAGGAAACTGTAGTTACGGTTTCCTTTCCATTTTTTACTATAATATATTTTATTTACAGTTCTACCATATGTTCTGTAAAAAAGTATTTCGCAGCTCCAACGGCCGATGCTTCTTTCTTGTATGAACAATTTTTTAAATATGAAACATCATGTTCAAAGCCATTATATCCCATCACTTTTTCTCCCAGTGGTATCATATAATCTGACAGTATACCTCCCACATCACCTCCCAGTATTATATCCATATCATATGCCATCCGTAGATTTGATATCAAAACAGCAAGATGATCCAGATATTCATTCCATATCTGCAAAGATTTTTCATCACCACTTTCAATTTTTTCCATAAATGCGTCCAGTGACTGTTTGTTATCTTCTGTCAGTACACTTGCAGCACAATATGCATCTGCACATCCTGATTTACCACAATAACAATTTCTTCCACCGGGGACAAGTATCATGTGCCCAAACTCTCCAGCCTTCTGGTTCTGCCCTCGAAACAGTTTTCCATCTATGCAGAATGCACCTCCTAAGGTGTGATTTAAAGAAAGATATATCGCATTAGGATATTTTTGCTTTTTTTCTGCAAGCATTGCAGCGTTAGCATCATTTTCAAAATATACAGGCATTTCCAAAGCCTGCTCTAAAAAGCGCAGACTATAATTCTCTATGCCTAAAGCATGGGATTTTAGAACAATCCGTTCTTTCTGGTCGATAATTCCGGGAACCGCCACTCCAATTCCAAGCAGCGTATCCTTCGCTGATTCGCCTTCAAGAAAAGCTTTGACCTTTTGTGACACCTTTGTACAATAGGATAATTCTGACGTAAATTTTAAACGGATGCGATCCTTTTTTATAATCTCATCTCCAAGATTTACTAATACCACTTCTATGTGATTCGCTGTAATCAAAATCCCAATTGCATGACAGTATGACTTATTAATGCCTATACTTTTTGCCTTCCGTCCACCAGTTGAAGCATATTCTCCGGTTTCTTCCAACACCATTTTTTCTAACAAGTCATTCACATTTGCCAACACGGTCGGCATACTCAAGTTTAACTCTTTTGCGAGTTCCGCCTTGGATGTAACAGGATTGTTTAGCACATAATTAATTATTTTTTTTCTTGCTATATTTCTTTTATCTTTATTTTTCGTTTTCTTATCCTCTTTTATCAAATATTTTATAAAAGAATTATATGCTTTTTTATTCTTCTTGTAAAGTGGTGTATATAAAAAAGTCGATTTGCTTAAAAAGGGTGAAGATTAAAAAGTCAGTGATATTGTAGAAAGGGCGTTGAACATGAAAGTAGAAGTAAAAAATTTTACAAAAAAATAAAGGGAAATATAGTGCTTGAGAATATAAATTATACTTTTGAAGGAAACAAAGTATACGGACTACATGGAAGAAACGGAAGTGGAAAGACGATGCTTTTAAGGGGGATATGTGGACTTATACTTCCGACAGAGGGATGTATAGCTGTTGATGGGGAGGTGATTGGGAAAGACATAGAGTTTTCCCAAAAGTGTGGGTATAATAATTGAACATATGAGTATGGTTGAGGATATGACCGGATTTGATAATCTGAAAGCTCTTGCAAAGATAAATAATATTGTTTCAGATGATGAGATAATAGAGATAGAAAACGGAAAAATTGTAAAAAACAGTTGACACATAAAAAACAGTGTGATATAGTAATATCGTTGTCGCAAGACAGCAAGATTATTATATTGTATGCGCTTCTAGCTCAGTTGGCAGAGCACCTGACTCTTAATCAGGGTGTCCAGGGTTCGAACCCCTGGAGGCGCACTGAAAGTCCTCGTTTGGCAGTTAAGTCTGTTGGGTAGGGACTTTTTTTTGTCCCTTTTTTATGGTAAATTTAAGGTATGAATTAACATAAAAAAAGTGTTGATACTATATGAGAAGATTATTTTCGGGCGTACAGATTAAATTGCTCAGAAATGAGGTGCATTATGGGAATTGTTATAACTCACAGACA
Source organism: Butyribacter sp. (assembly GCF_056818865.1). Lineage (NCBI taxonomy): Bacteria > Bacillati > Bacillota > Clostridia > Lachnospirales > Lachnospiraceae > Butyribacter > Butyribacter sp. The sequence goes on along the minus strand of NZ_DBLYGC010000001.1, from coordinate 170,678 downwards.
GATGGAGTTTTGGAAGAGAAATATTACTGCGGTTTTTGGGATGTTAGTTTTTTCGATTGGTATAAATTTGTTCGTTGTGCCTGCTGATTTGTATAATGGCGGAGTGCTTGGTGTGAGTCAGATTATAAGAACGATTTTTGTGAAATATCTTCATCTTTTTTCAGGAAGTACGGATATTGCAGGTATTATCAATATGATACTTAATATACCGCTTTTTATTCTGGCATATTTTTCGATAAGCAAAAACTTTTTTGCAAGAACTCTTGTATGCGTTTTGAGCCAGACATTTTTCCTGAGTATTGTTCCTATACCGCCACAGCCGATTGTTGCAGACGCACTTTCAGCAAGTATTATAGGCGGAATATTTGGCGGCGCAGGAATTGGAATTGCTTTGAGAGCAGGCGGTTCAAGCGGAGGAATGGATATTGTCGGGATGTTCTTTACAAAGAAATTTAAAGGATTTTCAGTTGGAAAGATTTCGCTTATGCTCAATGCAGTAGTTTATGGAATATGTGCAGTTTTGTTTGGAGTTCAGACTGCTATTTACTGTATAATTTATTCCGCTGTAAGTATGCTTGTCACTGACCGCACACATACCCAGAATATAAATGCAGAAGTTATTATATTTACCAAAAAAGAGCCTGTGGAGATAATGGACTATATTGTAAATCAGTTTAAACGTGATGCGACATGGTGGGAAGCTAAGGGCGGTTATACGGAAGAAAAGACATATATGACGATAGTGGTTTTGTCGAAATATGAATGTGCACAGCTTAGAAGAGAGATAAAGCAGATTGATGAACATGCTTTTGTTGTTGAGAAAGATGGTCTTAATATTATGGGACGATTTGAAAAGCATCTGTAATTTGTAATAAGATTTAAAAGTATCTGCAGACAAAGATTGTGCTGAAAATGAAAACAGCTTTTATTGCATCTCTTTATAAAGTTACTGAAAAATGAAGAAAAAGAGGGAGGCTCCGGCGTGGGAGAAAAGGAAAAGAATAAAAATAAAATGAGATATGAAAAGATAATTATGAATATCTCTTTAATAGGAAGTATTTTGTTTATGCTGTCAGAGGGATTTATGGCATATTACACAAAATCACATTCTTTGTTGATGGATTGTATTTTTGATGTTACGGATTTAATCATGATAGGACCGTTTATGGTGCTGGTTCCCCTTTTGTATAAGCCTGTGACAGAGAAAAGACCTTATGGATTTTCACAGGTGGAATCACTTTTCGTTGTCATTAAATATAGTGTTTTGCTGGTTATTACTGTTCAGCTTGTGTGGGATAATATGTATACCATCTTTCATGGCGGCCGCCATGTGGATGGTGGAAGTATTGCATTTTTTGAGCTTGCAGTTTGTCTGGGATGTCTTATTATTTATCTCTTAATGCATTATTTTAGCAAAAAATATGCATCTCTAACTATTCAGGCAGAAATATATATATGGAAACTTGATGTTATATCAAGTTTTGGTGTTGCAGTTGCCTTTTTTATTCAGATTATTGTAAATAAAACGAAATTTGCATGGATCGCACGTTATATTGATCCGGTTGTTGCTATTGTAATGGCGTGTTTTTTACTTATAGAGCCGGTGAAAATGATTTTTTCAAATCTAAAAAATCTGGTGCTTTTTGCTCCTGAACAGGATATAATGGACAATATAAGAATTGCAGCAGAAAAACATATGGATAAGGTGTATTGTGATATTGAATTTTTGGATGTTATCCAGACGGGTCGAAAAACGTGGGTAGAGATATATTTTAAAAGTCACAATGATATTATAAATACAAAAATTTTGCTGCAGCTTCGTAATGAAATCAGGGAGGAACTCAGGAAAGAGTTTGATCAGGTATATGTTGAACTTATTCCAAGCCTGCCTGATTAAATTGACATAGAGGAGTGAGGAATATGGGAAGAATATTATCTTACATAATGTTTGGCTTTTTTGTATGTACGACAATAATATCCGTAAGTGTTTTACGTAGTAAAGAAAAATTAAAGATGAATGATATTCTGTTTGCTCTTGTCTGTATAGGAAGCTCTATATGGAGTTTTTGTTTTGGGTTTGTGTGGGTTCAGGAAAGTCCTCTTATAGCGTATTACTGGAGATGTACAGGTATGGTTGGCACATTTATGTATATGATATGTGCGATTCTTGTTATTGCCGGATGGTGTGGTCGGAATCTGTGGTGGGTAAAGATGATAGAAATATTTCCGTTTTCTGCAATAATATTATATCCTTTTTTAATGCAAAAGGAGAATACGATATATCACAAGTCGGCAATAGGAATGACATATTTGTTTACACCGAGCATATGGAACACCTTGTATGATGTATATTGTATCGGATGTGCTGTCGGTTTGTTTGTGCTAAGTGGATATATGATGAAAAAAGGCGAAAGAAAATGGGAAAGAATTACGGGAATAAGACTTGTTTTTTGTGAATGTGTAATCGTTGCGGGCATGCTTCTTGATACAATTGTGCCAATGTTTGGAGTGAGTGCATTTCCGGGAAGTACGTTATCTCAGTTCTTTGGAGCACTTTTGGTATACAGGGTTTACCTTTTTGTAAATAAGAATCAGGTGAAGCTTGAGAATGTATCTGAATTTATATATTACTCAGTGAAACTTCCGATGATTATATATGATGACAGCAGACATTTAAAAATAGCGAATAAAAGTGCTATAGATTTTTTGAGGCTTTCGCCGTATGATTATGAGAAAGTGACACTGAGGGAATTGTTTGAGATAGATGAAGAAAAATTGAGATATGGTGGATATTCAAACAAACTTGATGTAAAATGCAGGGCAAATGATGCACATTGCCGACTTGATATAAATAGAATAGGCGATGAATATGGCGAGACGATGGGATATATCATAATTATTGATGATCTTACTGATAAAATCAGAACTATTGAAGAACTTGAAGCAGCAAAGAGAAGTGCAGATAATGCTAATAAGGCAAAATCTGCATTTCTTGCACAGATGAGCCATGAGATAAGAACACCTCTTAATACCGTACTCGGTATGAATGAAATGATTTCGAGGGAGACAGTATCGGAGCAGATACAGAGTTATTCGTCTTATATTAAAGATGCCGGAAAAACACTTCTTGGAATTATAAATGATATCCTCGATTTGTCAAAACTTGATGCCGGCAAGACCAGCATAATTAACGAGGATTATAATCTTAAATTTGTTGTAAATGACATTATAAATTTGGTTTCGCTAAAAATTAAAGAAAAGGGACTTAGGTTTAAACTTGATTTGTCAAGGGATATGCCAATGTTTTTGCACGGTGATGCACTGCGTATAAAACAGATAATTATAAATATTATGAACAATGCTGTTAAATATACACAGAAAGGTTCTATTACTCTTGAGGTGGAATGGGACAAAATTGATTTGGAAAATATTATGCTTATTTTTAGGGTTACGGATACGGGACGTGGAATCAAAAAAGAGGACATCGGTAAGATATTTTCACCATTTGAAAGAGTTGATGAGCAGGAAAACCATACGATAGAGGGAAACGGACTTGGTCTTTCTATTACAAGAAAGCTTGTCAATCTTATGAATGGTAAGATAAATGTCAGCAGTGTGTTTGGAGAAGGTTCGGTTTTTGAAGTGCAAATTCCACAAAGCATTGTCTGCAGTAAAAACAGGGAGGAAGATGATTTATCAAAAACGGAAAGTGAAACATATCATATTAAAGCACCGAATGCCCATATTCTTGTTGTTGATGATGTTGAGACAAACAGAATTGTGGTAAGAGAATTGCTTCGTGTTACACATATCAATGTAGAGCTTGCAGAAAGTGGCGAAAAGTGTCTTGAACTTATGAAACAGAAAAAGTATGATATGGTATTTCTTGACCATATGATGCCGGGGATGGACGGAATAGAAACTTTGCAACGGCTTAAAAAGATGGATGCGTCATTAAATAAGGATACGCCGATTATAGTCATGACTGCAAATGCCGTGACAGGAGCAAAGCGGATGTATCTTGCGGAGGGATTTGATGATTATATTTCAAAGCCTTTGGGATATGTGGAGTTGGAGAATATAATTAAGAAATATATTGATATTATATAAAAAGCGGAAAACAAAAAAAGAAGATATTGCAAAAGTAATATCTTCTTTTTGTATAAATATAAGTGCGCCTCCAGGGGTTCGAACCCTGGACACCCTGATTAAGAGTCAGGTGCTCTGCCAACTGAGCTAGAAGCGCATAGCATGTCTTTTAGCGACAACAGTTAAATTATATCAGAGTATTTTGGAGAATGCAAGTGTTTTTTGAAAAAATATAAAAAAATCTAGCATGTACAATATAAGAGTGATATACTTAGAATAACTTATACGAATAAGCACAGAAATGAGGTTTGAAAATGATAGCAAAAAAGATGGTTAAATATGTTGAAGGAAGTTCTGTTATCCGTGCCATGTTTGAGGAAGGAAAAAAGATGGCACAAAAATATGGAGCAGAGAATGTATATGATTTTAGTCTGGGAAACCCCAGTACACTTCCACCTAAGGCAGTAAACCAGGCGATTATAGATGTTGTGAACAATGAAGAACCAAACAGGGTTCATGGATATATGAACAATTCAGGATTTGAAGATGTGAGGGATGCAATTGCAAAGTCTTTGAATGAGAGATTTGAGACAGATTTTTCAGAAAAAAATATTCTTATGACAGTCGGTGCTGCCGGGGGATTGAATGTTATACTCAAATCAATAATTGACCCTGGGGATGAGGTTATCACTTTTGCACCGTATTTTGGTGAGTACAACAATTACGTTGCAAATTTTGACGGAAAAGTTGTTGCGGTTTCTCCTAATCCGCCTACATTTCAGCCGGATATAAAAGAATTTTCAGAGAAAATTACAGCAAAAACAAAGGCTGTCATAATCAATAATCCAAACAATCCGACGGGTGTTGTTTACTCGGAAGACACAATAAAAGAACTTGCAAAGGTTCTTTGCGACAAACAGGAGGAGTTTGGCACAGCGATTTATCTTATATCAGATGAGCCATACAGGGAGCTTGCATATGACGGTGTAGATGTACCGTATCTTACAAAATATTATGCAAACACAATAGTCGGATATTCATACAGTAAGTCATTATCACTTCCAGGTGAAAGAATAGGTTATCTTGTAATTCCTGATGTTGTGGACGATTTTGAAAATCTTGTTGCGGCAGCGAATGTGGCAAACAGAATACTTGGTTTTGTAAATGCACCGTCACTCCAGCAGCTTGTGATAAAGAAATGCCTTGATGAGAGTACAGATGTTTCGGTTTACGACACAAATCGTACACTTTTGTATGATAAACTTACATCACTTGGGTTTGAATGTGTCAAACCGCAGGGAGCGTTCTATCTTTGGATGAAAGCTGCCGAGCCTGATGATACTAAGTTTGCGGCAAAGGCAAAAGAATTTAATCTGCTTCTTGTTCCGGGAAGTTCATTTATGTGTGCAGGATATGTAAGAATAGCTTATTGTGTTGATAAAAAAATGATTGAAAAATCATTTGCAGCGTTTGAAAAACTTGCAGAAAGTTATAATTTAAATAACTAGATTTGCAAATTAAGTGGATTTGCAAATTAAACGGAATATATAGAATAGAATGAAAATCTGAATGGAGGATAATAAGATTATGAGCAGCTGGAAAGACAATTTAAGAACAATAGACCCGTATGTGCCGGGAGAACAGCCACAGCTTAAGGATATGATAAAGTTAAATACAAATGAAAATCCGTATCCGCCGTCACCGAAAGTCAAGGAAGTGCTTCAAAGATTTGACCTTGATACACTCAGGCTTTATCCTGACCCGGATTCGACACTTCTTGTTGAAGCAATTGCTAAAAGATACAATGTCGAAAATAATCAGGTGTTTGTCGGGGTTGGCTCTGATGATGTACTTGCAATAGCGTTTATGACGTTTTTTAACAGCAAAAAGCCGATACTTTTCCCTGATATAACATATTCGTTTTATGATGTCTGGGCTGCACTTTTTAATATTCCTTTTGAAAGACCGGCGTTGGATGATGATTTTAATCTTGTGGCAGCAGATTATTATAAGGAAAACGGTGGTGTTGTCATTGCAAATCCAAATGCACCAACGGGAATTATGCAGAATGAGGAATTTCTGCGTGATGTTATAGAACATAACCGAGATGTTGTCGTTATCATAGATGAAGCGTATGTTGATTTCAGCGGGAAATCTGCCTTATCTTTGACAAAAGAATACGATAATGTGCTGATTGTGCAGACTTTTTCAAAGTCACGTTCAATGGCGGGGATGAGAATTGGTTATGCGATGGGAAATCCGGAACTTATCAAAGCTATGAATTATGTCAGATTTTCATATAACAGTTATCCGATGACGAGGCTTTCTGTTGCACTCGGGATTGCGGCAATTGAAGATGAAGATTATTTCAGGAAAACAACCGGGCAGATTGTAGAGACAAGAGAGTGGACAAAGGAAAGACTTACAGAACTTGGATTTTCTTTTGGCGATTCAAAAACTAACTTTATTTTTGCAAAACATGCGACAGTGGATGCAGAGGAGATATTTGCAAAGCTTCGTGAAAAACATATATTTGTCAGACACTTTAACAGCGAACGCATAAAAAATTATCTTCGCATTTCAATTGGCACGAGAGAAGAAATGGAAAAACTTATTGATGAGCTCAAATATATATTGTAGAATTATGGCAGCAAATTTGACAAGTTGCATTAAATAAAGTAATATCTCAATGTGTAAATTTGTGTTTATCATACTGGAGGGTAAAGATGAAAAAAGTAATAACATATGGAACTTTTGATTTACTTCATGTAGGTCATATAAATATACTCAGACGAGCTAAAGAGCTTGGTGATTATCTGCTTGTTGTTTTATCGACAGATGAATTTAACGCCATCAAGAATAAAAAAGCATACTATTCATATGAGGATAGGAAGCAGATTCTTGAAGCGATAAGATATGTTGATGAGGTTATTCCTGAAAATACATGGGAACAGAAAATTTCTGATGTTGTTGACAATGATATTGATGTGTTTGTTATGGGACATGACTGGGAGGGAAAATTTGATTTCCTCAAGGAATATTGTGAAGTTGTTTATTTGCCAAGAACAGAAGGAATTTCAACATCTAAGATAAAAAATGATCTGGGACTTAAAGGTCAGCAGAAAAAAGACTGATTAAACCGGAGATTTTGATGATATATTTGGGACTGTTGTTGGCAACAGTCCCTTACAAGTGTTTAGAAAGGATTTATTAAGATGTTTATAAATAAGGTGAGGGCAAAAATGGTAAGCGGATACCATGTGTTGAAGAATAATGCCAGACGAATATTGAAAAGAGCTCCTAAGATGAAGTTCTTTTACGGCAGTTATTATAAACACTGTCCGGTGGTGGAAAACAGAATTTTATTTGAGTCATTTCATGGAACAACGATTTCAGATTCACCATTTTATATATTGAAGGAACTTTTATCAAGAGATGATGCGGATAAGTATGAGATTTATTACAGTACAAATCCGGAGGACTACGAGACACATAAAAAGTTTATTGAAGCCAATGATATTCCGGTAAAGCTTGTAAGTATTACTTCATATAAATATTTAAAGGTGCTTGCAACAGCAAAATATCTTATAAATAACAGTTCTTTTCCTGTTTATTTTATCAGAAAAGATGAGCAGGTTTATCTTCAGACATGGCATGGAACACCGCTCAAAACTCTTGGAAAACAGATGCGTAAGGGTATAGAATCCATGTACAATGTACAACATAATTTCTTGCAGGCAAATTATCTCATGCATCCGAATGAATTTACAAAGGATGCAATTATGGGAGACTATAACCTTGAGCCTTTATATACCGGAAAAGTTGCACTCAGCGGTTATCCGAGAAATAGTATTTTCATGGATAGGGAAAAGGCAGAGACAGTGCGAAAACAGCTTGGACTTGAGGACAAGGTTGTGTATGCATACATGCCGACATGGAGAGGTACAAGTAATCATTCGGTAAATCAGGATGCTTACAGCAAAGAAGTTACCAAAATGATGAGTTATCTCGATAAAAATCTTAAAGATAACCAGATTTTGTATGTTAATTTTCATCCGATACTTAAAAACAGCGTTCAGCTCGGAGACTATGAGCATATCAAGAGTTTCCCGGCAGAAGTTGACAAGTATGAATTTTTAAATAGTGTAGATGCTCTTATAACTGATTATTCGAGCGTATTCTTTGATTTTTCAGTTACGAGAAAGCCTATAATACTTTATATGTATGACTATGACCAGTATATGTCAGACAGAGGAACATATTTTGATATAAAAGAGCTTCCTTTTGTAAAGTTATATAAAATAGAAGAGTTAAAAGAATGGCTTGTCAGTGAAAAAATTCTTGGTGCAAGCTATGATGACGGAGATTATTGTGAGAAGTTCATTAAATATGATTCGTTAGATTCTCCTGCAAAGATGCTCGACCTTGTTTTGTACGGCAAGGAAGACGGAATGATTGTACAGGACTACTCTGAGAACAGACAGAAACCGAGAAGAATAATTCACCCTAAGAAAGTAAAAACAGAGAGCGATTTTGAAGTTATCAAACAGTACACGAAAGACAATGATATTGTCCAGTTTGAGAAGAAGTGGTTTAAAAAATCTGTAAGCTGCAGACTTTATGACGGCTACAATTATGATTTTGATTATGTAATCATAACAAATACAACACCGAGAACATATCTGGAAGAGTTTTTATATAAGCTTGGTGTCAAATCAGTTGTGACAAGACTTCAGGAGAGAGAACTTAAAAGAACTTTCCCAAATTTGAAAGTCCAGACACCGTATCTCCGTGAATTCTATGTTGCTGCGGAGGGATGTGGAACAAATAATACACAGAGAATACCTGTTGAGTCCGACATAGAAAGCGGAACGGATGGCATTACTCTTAAGATAAGAGATAAAGAAAAATTTGTACCGCTCAGTTTTATGATTCTTGAGAAAGATTATTCCATATTATGTATGAGAGAACTTTCAGACGAAGAGAGACAAAGCGGAGTGATTCATGAGGACTTTAAACGCTGGCATGAAAGAATGTCTCCGTCAGGAAGATACCAGCTTGCCGCAGAGTTTGTCAACATGGAATCAGAAGAAAAATTCATCGGAACATTCTACTGTCCGGAACTTGCAAAGAAGGCTGACACAGGTGTAGAAAAGTATGACAAGCCAAATGCATATCTTGCACCATGTATGATTGAAAAAGTTGGTGACCCTGACAGTATCCGTTTTTATGAGGAAGGTGAAGTTGCAGTTGTACCGTATTCAAGAAACGGAGACAGAACTATCTCGATTGTATTGCGCAAGCCTGAAAGGATTGTTGATGAATATACACAGGCTAAGATTAAGAAGATTAAGTCAAGCAAAAATACCTGTACTGTGTTTATGAAAATGAGGAGACAGGAAGGTCTTGAAATAAAGGATGTTGTTTTAAGATACAGAAGTGCATTGACTTATGATATTCCGGTTAAATATGATATTAAAAAGACTGAAAAACATTATCTTATAACAGCATATCTTAACTTTGATGAGATGAATCTGAGAGAGCTTTATTGGGATCTTAGGATTATTGCAAACAAGTATGGAATTGAAAATGAGATAAGAGCAAGATTTACAAGCAACTATTGGAAGAATAATTTCTACCTTACAAACAGACAGTATTCTGCCGGTGAGGGCCATATGACATTCCCTTATTATACTAAGGGAGGATGTCTTGCATTCTTATACCGTCAGGATTCAGAATATGATGCATACTCAACAAAAATTAAGGAGATGGCAGCGAGTGCTATCTATGTATTGTTTAAACCTATCCTGAAAAGAAAGAAAATATGGCTTGTGTATGAGAAATTCTGCTCAATGGCACAGGATAACGGATATTATTTCTTCAAGTACTGTATGGAAAATCTTTCTGAAGAAGAGAAGAAAAATATTTACTATGTAATAGATAAAAAGGCTCCTGACTATGAAAAAATCAAGGAGTATGATGACCATATAATACAGTTTATGAGTTTAAAACATGTTTTATATGTACTTAGTGCAGTTTTGTATGTTGCATCTGATTCCAGAACACATTTGTATGCATGGAGATGTAAGACAAGTCTGATAAGGTCAAAGATTGACAAACGACCTATTTTCTTCCTCCAGCATGGTGTTACTGCGCTTAAACAGGTTGGACCGTTGTTCGGCAGAAAAGGAAGCAGTCCTATGACATATTTTGCCACAACTTCACAGTTTGAGCAGGATATAGTAGTCAAGTATCTTGATTATTCAGAAGGCAAGGCTCCGATTACAGGATTTACAAGATGGGATGTTCTTGAGGACACTTCCACAAAGGATGATAAGCTTATCCTGCTTATGCCGACATGGCGTTCGTGGCTTGAAGAGGTAAGTGATGAAGATTTCCTGAAAAGCGAATACTACAAAAATTATTCAAGTCTGCTTCAGAGTGAGCGTCTTGATAAGATTTTGGAAGAGCATGATGCGAGAATGATATTCTATATTCATCCTAAATTTGCGGGCTATCTTAAAAACTTTAAAAAGACGGGCGAGAGAATAACATTAGTTCCGTTTGGTGAGGAACCATTAAATGAGATTATGAAAAAATGCCATTTGCTTATAACGGATTATTCAAGTGTATGCTGGGACGTTTACTATCAAAAGAAACCTGTAATTTTCTATCAGTTTGACCTTGAGCATTACAATACTGCTCACGGCAGCTATATTGATATGGAGAATGAGTTATTTGGACGACATGCATATGAGAAAGAAGAACTTATTGACAATATAGAAGAATGTATAAACAGTGATTTCGCATTGTTGCCAAAGGATGCAGAAGATCATCACCATTATTTTGAATATATAGATGATAAAAATAGTGAACGTACTTATATTTATTTAAAGAGCAAAGGTTATTAAAATATTGTATTATATATTCGCAGCGTCTTGCAGAGGTTTATTGGGCGCTGCGAATTTTAGATGTTGAGTCAACATATTATTAACATAAATATGTGGTAAACATTGTTATTGTAAATAATAATAAGAGAGAGGTAATTTATGAGTTTAAGAAAATCAATAGGCTTATTTATGAGTTTTGCAATTTCTATAACATCAATATGTCAGGTTACTCCTTCAAATAATAATGTATCAGAAATTACAAAAAATGCAGAGGCAGCAGAAGTTGCTGTGACAAGATCGAATGAGAAAGCGACCGTTGCGACAGCGGCTGCGGCAGAAGCGGATATGAGAGTTGTATTTACAACAGATATTCACGGACAAGTAGTTAATTATGATTATCAGTCAGAGCAGGAGGTTATCAGAGGTCTCAATAAGGCATATACTCTTGTAAAAAAAGCAAGAAGTGAAGCAGGAGAGGGCAATACTCTTACATTTGACCTGGGAGACAGTGTGTATGATTTTACGACGGATTACATATACAATAATTCTCCGGAAAGCTTGCAGCCTGTTTATAATGCGATGAGTAAAATCGGTTATGATGCAATCACACTTGGAAATCATGACTTTGATTATGGTTATGACTATATTGTCCAGCAGCTTGACGCATCAGGACTGATGAACAAGTGTGTATTGTCGAATGTATATAGCGCGGTAAACGGTAAGAGTGTTTTCGGTGTAGAAAACAAAATTATAGAAAAAAAGCTGACAAATGAAAAAGGGCAGATAATGTCTGTCAAGGTGGGTATTTTAGGGGAAACGGTTCCGTCACTTTCGAGTAAAGAAGAAAAACTGAAGGGAAAACTTGTTACGGAAGATATACTTGAAAATGCAAAAAAACAGGCGGCAGCCCTTAAAAAGCAGGGAGCAGATATAGTTATAGCATTGGCTCACTCAGGCTTTGGTACAAATAATCCAAAGAAAAAGGCAGGAGATATGGCATATATGCTTACTACGGTGGATGATATAGACATGGTGCTTGCCGGACATGAGCATATTGATTTTCCGGTGGCAGATACAAACGATGCGCATTACTCGCTTCCAAATGTTGACAAAGAGACAGGACTTGTAAACGGAAAGAGACTTATCATGGTTCAGGACAGCTGTCGTGGTATCGGAGTAGTTGATTTGAACTTAAAAGTCAACAAAAAAGGTGAAATTGAGCTTGATAATTCAAGTTATGAAATAAGAAAAGTAAAGAAAGATACTGCAGTTGACAGTACAATCACTTCAACTATGTCCAAATGGGATAGTGTTTTAAAAACATATTGCAGTACAGAAATCGGAAAGATTGCTGACGGTGAGAGATGGAACAATTATTCTGCATTGCTTGAGAGCAATGATATTATGCAGATAGTCCATAATGCACAGATAGATTATGCGTCGAGATTTGTAGCCGCCAACAGTTCAAAGTATGGAAATTACCCTATTGTTTCGCTGGCGAGGTATACTAAGTACGGCGGAGAAGGCGGTGGAGATTATTCTGATATTTCGGAAAAATTGATGGAGGGTGATTTGGATTCTCTTGCAAATTACCACAGATATGTATACATATACTCCATAACCGGAAAACAGCTGAAAGAATGGCTTGAGTGGTCTGCTTCGATATATCAGACTACAGGAACTTCAAAAGATACGGAATGGAATAATATTATTATATCTAATTTTGTCAATGAAGAAGGAGGAAATTCTCTTATTCAGGAGTCATATTTTGGAGATTTGAGCCAGTTTTTCCAGTGCAGTGGTATAGAATATACTATAGACCCAAGTGTAGCACCGAGATATGATACCAATGGAAATCTTTTGAATGACACGCATAGAATTACTTCAATGACCTACAACGGAAAAGATATAAGTGATACTCAGACACTTGTGCTTGTAACGGACAAGATTACACCGCATATGCAGTGTGAGGCAAATCAGGGCGTGAGTGATAACGTGCTTCAAAGTTCACATGACAATCTTCAAGATGTTATTGAAGATTATCTTCGTGACAAGGCACAGATTAGTGATTTGAAATTAAATGTTTCCCAGAACTGGACATTGAAACTTCCTGACAATTACAATTTTGTTTTGGAAAGCGGAAAATCCGGAGAAGAGCTTCTGCTTGCAAAAGAGTGGTGTACCGGAATTTATGACTCGATGGGAGTATATAATTATTATAATTGTAGCAGCGGAAACCAGAGTACACATGAGGATGAATCACTGCCGTCAGTTGTTGTATCTGAAACAAGCAAGGCGGACACGAAAAGCAGTGTGCCTGTTAAAGTAATAGCAAATGCCAAGTCAGGCATTACCTTGAAAAAGTATATACAGGGTGACTATGACATGGATTCGGATGTATGGAATATACAGCCAGCAAGCGGTGGAGCGGTTACAATGGATACCGATACTTTTGATGCAACGCAGAATGGTATATATTCGGTTTTAGTTCAGAGTGGAAATGGCAAGGCAGTAGTAGAAAAGGTTGCTATTACTAATATTTATCCGAAATCAATTATTGCACCGACTGTAAATACAGTATCAAATCTTGACGGGGAGGTTAAGGGAAAAGCTTATCCAAGTCTTATTGCAAATGTAAAAATAGGTTCAAAAGTTTATAAGTCGACTGTCAATGTTAAAGGAAGTTTTACCGTTAAAATTCCGGTTCAGAAAGCGGGTAAAAAAATAACTGTTTATGTTGCGGACAAGAGCGGCAAAAAAAGTAAGAGTGTAAGTGTGACTGTTAAGAGAAAGGGACCAAACTGTCCTAAGATTACATCTGCAAAAAATAATGCTTTTGAGATTAAAGGAAATATAAATGATACACATACAAAGGTATATGCGGTTATCGGAAAAAATGTGTATATTTCAAAAAGTTTAGGAACTTCTTATTATAAGAAGAGTAACGGTTACGATAAAAAACTTAAAATTAAAAAAGTAAACGTAGTAATAAAGAGTAATGGAGATTATACCATTTCCATACCTAATCAGTATTCTGGAACTACTGTTTCCGTATATGCCATAGACAGGCTTGGCAGAGTCAGCCATGTGAGAAACAAGAAAGTGACAAAGAGTGCACCGAATAAGCCGACAGTATACACTGTTTCCAGTGCCGACAGATATGTTTTCGGATATGTACCAAACAGCGGGAAATGTACAGTTGTTTTGAAACTCGGCAAAAAGCAGTATACAGCACGTGCTGATGCAGCCGGATATTTTAGAATAACAACGCCGAGACTTCATGCCAAAACGACATTTAAGGTATATGGAAAAGATAAGGTTAAGGGAAAAACAAGAGTTGGTGTATCAAAGACGAAAGTAGTAAAAACCGCTTCAGAGGTTTATACAAAACACAGAAATACAAAACTTCATATAGGAAATGTAACAAATAAGAGTTCTTATGTTACAGGAAGATGGGCAAACGGCAGGGCAACAGTTTATGTTTTTGTAGATGGAATTGTCTATGTGAGAAAAACAAATAAAGATGGTGATTTTAAGTTTAGGCTTAAGAAACATGTTGCAGTTGGGACAGGCATTTATGCGATAATAAGAACTGCCCACGGAGCATCTATAAAAGCAATGAGAAAGCGTGCTGTATCACTTGGAAAGCCGAGTGTACCGAATATCTATGGCAGACTTACGACAAGAACGAGAAAAATAATAGTTCTTACGAAGGAGAAAGTACCTAGAGTTGTGCTCAGAATCGGCAAAAACAGATACACAAGAACAAAAACAAGCGGATATTCAAAGAGAATGCACAGGTATCGTTATATCTTCAAGATAAGAAGATATCCATACAGAACGCACCTTAGGGCGTTTGCAACAAACAGTGCAGGAACAAGTCAGAGTAAATTGAGAATTATAAGATAGTAATGACGGTTACATAAATATTGTGACTGGAAGTAATCCGAAAAATCCCTATAAATAAGGGGTTTTTCGGATTATGCAAAAAAAAAAATTAAAAAAAATAAAAAAAGTTGTTGACAAACAGTGCAACATAATGTAATATATATCTTGCGTCACGGGAAAGCGGTTAGCGAGTAAGCGAAGCGAAAAGAAACTCGGGGTGTGGCTCAGTTTGGCTAGAGTACCTGATTTGGGATCAGGGGGTCGCAGGTTCGAATCCTGTCACCCCGACTGGTGACGCATTAAATAAAAATAAAGCGGAACACATTTGTTTCCGAATGTGCGGGTGTAGTTCAATGGTAGAACACCAGCCTTCCAAGCTGGATACGTGGGTTCGATTCCCATCACCCGCTTTATATGTGTCAGTAGCTCAGTTGGATAGAGCAACGGCCTTCTAAGCCGTGGGTCGGGGGTTCGAATCCCTCCTGGCACGTTTTAATTTTATATGGTGGGTATAGCGCAGTTGGTTAGCGCGCCAGATTGTGGCTCTGGAGGCCGAGGGTTCGAATCCCTCTATCCACCTTTTGTATCCTTGTTTGTGACAAGGATTTTTTATTAAATGAAAAAATATAGGAAAGATATTCAGAGTTTTATCTGTATATGATGATGGGCCGTCGCCAAGCGGTAAGGCACAGGACTTTGACTCCTGCATCCCGCGGGTTCGAATCCCGCCGGTCCAGTTTTTATCCCCTTTTGATTGTATATCAAGAGGGGTTTTTGTTTTTTGTATTTACATAAACTTTATTATATGATATTCTTCAAATGTATGACAATACGAAAAAAAGTCTATATATTAGGAAAAGAGGATGGTTGAAAATGAATATTGTATGTTTGGACTTAGAGGGTGTACTTGTTCCGGAAATTTGGATTGCATTTGCAGAGGAGACAGGAATTCCAGAACTCAAAAGAACAACGAGAGACGAGCCGGATTATGACAAGCTTATGAATTATAGAATAGGTATTTTAAAAGAACATGGTCTTGGACTTAAAGAAATTCAGAGCACTATTGCAAAGATAGACCCTATGCCGGGAGCAAAGGAGTTTTTAGATGAACTTCGTTCGATTACACAGGTTATTATTATCAGTGATACATTTACACAGTTTGCAAGTCCGCTTATGAAGAAGCTTGGATGGCCTACAATTTTCTGTAATTCACTTGAAGTTGCAGATGATGGAGAAATCACAGGATTTAAGATGCGTTGTGAACAGTCTAAGCTGACAACAGTTAAAGCACTTCAGTCTATCGGTTATGATACGATTGCAAGTGGTGACAGCCACAATGACCTTGGGATGATTCGTGCCAGCAAGGCAGGATTTCTTTTCAAAAGTCCTGACAGCATCAAGGCAGAAAATCCTGACCTTGAAGCATTTGATACATATGATGAGCTTATGGCAGCTATCAGGAAAGCTTTATAATTAAAGTTAAATATTACCGGTGCAATTATCAATGATATACTACACTGGAAACATTAAAATTATTGTCATGGTATACCACGATTTTGTCGTGGCTGCTGTGGCGATTTTTGGTTTAATAAATAATGAAAAGATGGTATAATGAAATTTAAGTTAAAGGAGGAGGTTTTTTGTATGAAGAGACGAAGAAATATATCGATTAAAACAAAGCTTTTGGGGATCATAATTCCTGTAGTTATAGCTATAGTTGTGGTTCTTGTACTCGTAGCTTATGAAATGTCATCAGGTATTATTGAAAATTATTCAGAAAGTCTTTTGGAGTCTTCCGTAGTCAATCAGGCGAATGAGATTGAAGCGTGGCTTGAACAAAATATAGCCTCATTTCAATCTGCCAAGAGGACTATCGAAAAAATCAATCCAAATGACAGTGAATTACAAAATATGTTAGATGGATATTATGGATTTAATGATAATTATCCTGATGGAATATACATTGCAGATTCTTCAGGAAAGTTTATGAAAGCATCGGAATCAAAAAAAACAGAGTCTGATGTTACGCAGAGTGTATGGTATAAGGAGGGGCTTACAAGAATCAACATGAAAGTAGGCTCTGCTTATAAAAACTCAGAGGGGATAAATGTCATAAGTGCCTCGGCGATGTTGAATGATGGCAGTGATAATGTGCGTGTTATTTCAGCAGACATGACACTTGACCGTATAACAATCATAGTAAATGCCTTTATTGAAATGAATAAGGCGGAGTCGGTACTTATTGACAAAAATACAGGTGTTATAATTGCCAACAGGGACAATAATCTTATCTCACAAAAAATTGGTGACGGAAATCAGAGTGAATATTACAAGAAGCTTGCAAAAAATATAACTGCGAAAAAATATGATTCAACCACAATTGATGGAGAGATGACTGTTTTCAAAGAGGTAGATGGAACAGACTGGCTGTTGGTATCATATGTGCCAAAGAGTGTTATAATGTCTGACCTTGTAAATCTTCGTACAACAATGATTGTTATAAGTATTGTGTGCATTCTTTTGTTGTGTGTTCTTATTGAACGTGTTACATATGTTGTTATTAAGCCTGTAAAGACTATGACAAGTGTAATAACGAAGATGACATCGGGTGATTTCACGGTTAATATGGAAGTTAAGGGTCATGATGAAATCGCAGTTATGGGAGAGAGTGTTAAGAAATTTATTTCCACAATGAAACAAATGATACAGGAAATGGGAGATGTTTCGGGAAAACTTAAAAAACAGGCAGATAAAAGCAAAGATGTTTCGGGTGAAATGAATTCAGCTGCATCTATACAGTCTCAGTCTATGGGTGAATTAAATTCAACTGTAGACCAGCTTTCGCTTTCTGTCAATGAAATAGCCGAGAGTGCTACAAAGCTTGCAGGTGTTGCATCTGATACGAAGAATGATGGAAGTCAGGTAGGCGAAAAGATGGACGAGACTGTGCGGGTGTCTGAAAAAGGCAGGGAGGACATGAAAAATGCAGGTCAGGCACTTGAAAGTATAGAGCAGTCAATACATAATCTAAAGGAAGCTGTGAATAAAGTTGGAAGTGCATCCGGAGAGATTGTTCAGATTATAAATCTGATTGGAGAAATAGCAGACCAGACAAATCTTTTGGCGTTAAATGCATCTATTGAGGCTGCACGTGCAGGTGAAAGTGGAAAGGGATTTGCAGTTGTTGCATCTGAGATTGGAAAACTTGCAAACAGCAGTACAGAATCTGTGTCGAATATTACAGTGCTTATAACAGAGATAAATAATCTTGTTGCAGATGCCGTGAAACAGGCAGGAAGCAGTGCGGAGGATATATCAGGAAGTGCCGAACTTATACATACAGCTGTTGATACATTTGATACAATATTTAACAATATACAGGATACAGGTTCATTGATAGGAGAGATGCTTGAGAAGATAAATGAGGTTGATGCTGTTGCTACAAATGTAGCAGCTATTTCAGAAGAACAGGCAGCAAGTTCTGATGAGATTCTTGCGACATCAGAGTCGATGCTGAAACAGGCAGAGAAGATTTCAAATAACAGTGATGCTGTTGAGGAGGAGGCAGACAATCTTGCATTGTCTGCACAACAGCTTGAAAATCAGGTTAATCAGTTTCAGGTTTAGGAGGGGAGGAATACTTATGAAGAGGTTAGTAAGTTTGTTTATATGTTTAGCATTAGCTATAGGTTGTATGAGTGGGTGTGGAGGCAAAACCAACAGTTCGTCAGATATAAGTGCAAGCGGGATGAAAATATTATTTTCATTATCACAAGCGGATGATTTCAGAAGTGCGGTTGCAAATAAAGCAAAAGAAACGGCTGAAAAGGCGGGGGCTACAGTTGATATTGTAGATGAAGAAAATTCTATTGAAAATCAGGTAAGTGATATCAAGAAGGCTGTATCAGAAAAGTACGATGTAATAATATGTGGTCTGGTTGATATAGATACTGCTTTTGAAATAGAAGCGATAGCGGGAGATATTCCGATAGTATTCTTTAATACATGCCCTGACAGTGACAGACTTGAGGCAGATAAATACATATATGTAGGTTCAAACGAGGAAGATGCCGGTAAATATCAGGCAGAAGCGGTATTGAAGGATTTTCAGTCATCCGATGAAATAAATGTTGCGATATTTAAAGGAGCAGCATCACATGCCGCTACAGAGCCAAGAACACAGGCTTTAAAAGATGAATTAAATGCTTCAGGAAAGACCGTGAACTTTGTATTTGAGGATAATGCGGACTGGGATAAGGAAAAAGCAAAGGATATGTTTAAGCAGTTTTTAAAGACAAATCAGAAATGCGATGCAGTTGTGTGCAATAATGATACTATGGCAACAGGGATTATAGAGGCATGCAAAGAAGAGGATTTAAGTGATATAAAAATATATGGTATAGATGCAACAGCAGAAGGATGTGCTGCCATAGAAGCAGGTACTATGGCATTTACTGTTTACCAGTCAGCAACAGGACAGGGTGAGATGGCTGTTAAGGCTGCGGCGGCTATGGTAAAAGGTGATGGAATATCAACACTTAAAGGTGCTACAGATGATAAGAAATACGTGTGGGTACCATTTGAGAAAGTTGACAGTTCAAATGTAAAAGATTATGAATAATTTTTGATTTATTTTTATTATAATGTGTAACGCCGAGATTAATATAAAAAAGTTTATATTAATCTCGGCTGTTTATTTTCTATAAATATGTATCTTCAAACTGTTTGATTGGTATAGGCTTTGAAAAATAATATCCCTGATATACTTTGCATCCCATCTGTGTAAGTTCTGCAACCTGTTCTTTTGTTTCAACACCTTCTGTTATAACAGTAAGACCAAGAGTTTTTGTGAGTGCAATTATTGTATTTAAAATAGACATACTCTTTTTTAAACGGTCAGGTTTTGTTGTTCTTAAAAATCCCATGTCGATTTTAATGACGTCAACATCCATATCTTTAAGCGTGTTAAGTGAGGAATATCCGCTTCCAAAATCATCAATTTCAACCTGAAAACCATATTGTCTGAACTGCTGAATAATATCAAGCTCACCGGAAGCACCTGTCATAAGTGCAGTTTCAGTGATTTCAAGTTTAAGTGTTGAAGGTATGATATGATATTTTTCAACGAGAGATGTGATGGTTTCATATACATCCATGTAATAAAAATCTTTAGTGGAGATATTTATGGATATATACAGGCTGTTGCGTCCATCTTTCTGCCATTGTGCAAGCTTTTTTACAGCGAGTTCCCAAACATATTTGTCAAGACGGTAGATAAGACCTGTGCGTTCAAATACTTCTATGAAATCGCCCGGAAAGATAAGACCACGTTTTGGATGCTGCCATCTTACAAGTGCCTCAGCACCAAGTATTTGTCCGTCTGATGTCATCTGAGGCTGAAGGTACATACAAAACTGTTTTTCATCCAAAGCCTTTTCAAAATCACCGACAAGCTGTTTTTCAATGATAGTATCATTGAAAATTGTATCATTGTAATATGCAATAGATTTAGCGTAATTGTCATAAAGTGTTTTGATTGCCAGATTTGCCTTATCACACATTATCGAGATATCCTCGTTTATATCAGTGATTTCATAAACACCGATATAGATATGAAGATGATAAAGGTCGTTGTTGAATGTGCGTCCCATTGTGTGTATAGCGTTAATAAAAGACTGTTCATTAAATTTGGATTTTGGGATACATGCGGCGAATTTATCTCCGCCTGTTCTGCCGTAAATGATACCCTCGCCGCACTGCTCTTTGAGTAGGTCAGCTTCCATTTTTAAAACTTCATTTCCTTTTTCAAGACCGAATAAATCATTTATCAGTTTAAAATCTTTAATATTTGAACTGAGGAGCAGCCATTCTGTATCCGGATTTGCCTTGAGGATTTCAGAGGCTTTTACTGAAAAATAGTTTTTATTGTACAGACCGGTAAGTGTATCATGCGTTGCGAGATACCTTTCTTTTTCAAATGCAAGATGTTTTTCGGTATTGTCAATAAGATTTAAGAAAAAACCGATATATTCTTCTTTCTTATCAAATAATTTTCTGTATTCTATGTCAAAGTAGTGTGTTTTATTATCAATGATGTATTTGTCACTACATTCAATGGAATTAAGATTGTTGATGTTATTCTTTTCTATCCACTTCAGTGCATAGTCAGAAATGGATGAAAGAGGGATTGACTGACTGTCAAACATCTTCCGTGCACGGTCATTTGCGTAGACGCACTCATTGTTTATATCAAAACATATAATAGCATTGTTCATTTCTGCTACAACAATAGACAGCGTTTTGTCTATAAGTTCATTTGGGGAACGATAAAGTGTAAAATAGCATATTATTATTGCAGCAAATACAAAAAACGGAAGTGATACATCTATAGGAAACTCTGATATATTGCATACAGAGTTTAAAAGTATTATTATGCACATTATTGTAAGTACCGGAAGATACTTTTTACGGTAAAAATATGGTATTTGTAGAATTTTTATTGTAAATGATGCAATAATACAAAATACAATACAGTATGCAAAAGCATAGTGAAGGTAGTAAAAAAGTTTTTTGTCAGCTACATGATACAATGTAAAATCCATATATCTGACTGTTTTTAAGGTAAATGCATTGTGGAGAAATGTATTTAAAAATAATGAAATACCATCCAGATATGCGAGTATAAAACAGCCTGTTCTAAATGGCATGACTTCGTTGAATACAAGTGTATACTGCTGAGAGTATTGAAGTATGTATATAAGTACCATGTCAAATGAAAACAGATAAAGAGCTTCCATCAGATATGCAAATGTTTCGTTCGTGGAAAGTGCAAACAAGCCATTTCCGAGTATGGTTATAATTGCAAAAACAAGACAATTCTGAATTGAAGATGCAACTTTATTTTTGATTTTGTTGGCATATTTTATACATATCAGTATGGGTATTATCATTAGAAATAAAAATGCCAGGTATATTTTATCCATACAAATTAACCTCCATTCAAATACATAGATAATGTATTAATTAATTTATCGGTATTTTGTTTAATACTTTTAAAAATATATCATTGTATTCAATTGTACCATAAATTGGCTTGTGTTTGAATAAATTTAGCTTAATTTTTAAAGAGTTTTTGTGTTACTTTTGTAAAAAGTGTGTTAAAATGATTTCCGGTTTGCCACTTTTGAAGTTTATGGAAATGAGGTTTAACAATGAAAGATTTAACAGAAGGAAAAACACTGCCGCTTATAATGGGATTTGCCATACCTATTGCTATAGGAAATATATTTCAGTTATTTTACAGTCTTGCTGATACGAGAATAGTAGGGCAGTTTCTGGGAGAAAATGCACTTGCCTCTGTTGGAGCCACAAGTTCGTTAAATAATATGATAATCGGATTTTTGCTGGGAATGACAAACGGATTTGCGATAATCGTTGCAAGGAGTTACGGTGCAAAGGATGAGAATGGAATAAAAAAAGCAGTATCGGCAACTTTTGTGCTTGGAATAGCAGTGTCGCTTGTATTTACTGTGCTTAGCGTGGCATTTTTAAGAAATATACTTGAATTTTTAAATACCCCTGAAAATCTTATAAATGGCGCATACAGATATTTCAGAATAATCCTTTTGGGAATGACCGGGGCAATGTTATACAATGTCTGTGCAGGACTTTTCAGAGCGATAGGAGACTCAATTACGCCACTTATTTTTCTGATAATTTCCACATTTGTTAATATAGGTCTTGATATTTTGTTTGTCTGTGGATTTAAGTGGGGAGTTGAAGGTGCGGCGTTTGCCACGATATTATCTCAGATTTTGTCATTTGCATGCTGTTTTGTGTATATGCTTAAGAAATATCCGGTGCTTCATTTTGGAATAAAGGATATAAAGCTTGAAAAGAGTCTTGTAAAGTCAATGTTTGCGATAGGATGTTCAATGGGATTTATGAGTTCGCTTATAAATATCGGTTCTGTGGCACTTCAGGGAGCCATAAATTCGCTCAATAATGCAAATTATATTGTTGCGCATACAGCGGCAAGAAAGATTTCAGAGTTCTTTATGCTTCCGTTTACTGTATTTGGAACAACGATGGCAACTTTCTGTGGTCAGAATATGGGTGCGAAAAGACCTGACAGAATAAAGAAAGGAATATGGCAGGTTACGATAGTTACCTGGATATGGTGTGCTTTCATGGTGCTGTTATCGTATACGGTTGTTCCATATATGGTGGAGATGATAACGGCAACAAAACAGCAGCAGGTTATAGACACGGCATCACTTTATCTAAGAGTTGATACACTGCTTTATTTTATCCCGGCTGTTATATGTATACTTAGAAATGCAATGCAGGGAATTGGTGACAGCGTTACACCAGTTGTATCAAGCTCGTTTGAACTTATATGTAAAGTGCTTGTAGCAACATTTTTAACACCGGTATTAGGATACTGGGCTATTATATGGGCGGAGCCTATAGCATGGGTTATAATGGTTATACCTTTGCTTATCGGAATAAAGAAAAATCCGGTTTTTAAGACTGTTTAAAAATATACGGATATGGTTGTGTGTTTATATATCCATTATCTGCATTTTTTATATAAAATACACCGCCCGTTTTTGCCTGCTTCCTCGACTGCCCTGGTTCGTTTCAAGACAGTCAGGGTGGTCTGGGCAAGGCGGAGCGGAATTTTTGCACATTTTGAGAGGTCTTTCGAGGTGAAAGTTTCTGCCAGATTATCAGGCAGTATCAGACTGTAATCACTTCCGCCGGAAATATAGAGTTCATCATGGAGTGCGACAGGAATGCGGTCGTATCGTGATGAACCTTTTTTTCGAGTTTCATTCCATCCGTTTAAAAGTCTGTATTCTTCCATGTCAACGAGAACAAGACAGATATGCAGGTTTGGATTTGATAAAAACATACTTATCTTATACAGTTCAATAAAAGCGTCGAAGAAAGTTCCTGTTTTAGGAGATTTTCTTTTTTTGGAAATCTCGCCTGTATTTTCGTCTATCCAGTAAAGCCACTTGTTGTGTGGAATAGGATAGACAATGGTAACGGGGTATTTTTCCAAAAAGACACTCAGTTTTTTTCGCATGGCGTTGAAACTTCTTGTCTGTATTTCTATAATCTCGTTGTCACGCAGAATATCGGCGACAAAACGGTCAACTTTTATCTCCTGATGTGAAACGTCAGGTTCATAAAAGTTTTTTAGAACCGCATGCATTGTTTTTTCTTTTAAAGTGCCGATTCCGTTAGTTTCACGTTCTTTGGCGATGATTTTTTGGCAAGCATCGGCAAAAAGCTGTTGGTCGTATGTTGTGATTGGCATTTGAGTCTCCTGTCTGAAAGGTAGAGTTAAGGATTATTCTACATCATAGTATATTTTACTGTTTTCTGCAAACAATAACCATTGTGCATTATTAAATTTTGGAAAAAATGGAGGCAGTCTGAAAGATGAGCAGTCATATGCAGCAAAACAGTACAGATAATACAGGACAAAAAAAAACCGGCATTTTTGGAAGCGATTTCAAGATGCGTCAGCAGGAAATAAGCAGAATATTTAAATTTGATGAGAATTTTGATTTGCTTCATCGTGAAGCTGAGATTGGCGGCAGAAAAGTTTCGATTTATTCAATAGACGGTTTTCTGCCCGGAGATACCGTAGAAAAACTTATGCAGTTTTTTTATTCAATAAAAGATGAGGACATGCCGGAAAATCTCGCAGATTTCATAAGCAGAAGTACGCCGTTTGTCGATATTATGGAGATAAAAACGGAACGGGATTTTACGGATAATTTTCTTGCCGGACTTACATGCATGATGATTGAGGGATATGACGGTATTCTTGCTCTTGACCTTAGGGAATATCCCGGAAGATCAGTGGAGGAACCTGAAAAAGATAAGGTTTTAAGGGGCTCGAGAGATGGATTTATTGAGGCACTTATTCCAAATATGGCACTTATCAGAAGAAGAATAAGAGACAAAAATCTTGTATTTAAATTTGCAAGGGTAGGCAGAAGTTCAAGAACAGACATAGCTGTTGCCTATATGTGTGGCAGAGTGAACGAAAAAGACATAAAAAAAGTTATGGATAATATAAATTCGATGGATGTCGATTCGCTTACTATGAATCAGGAAAGCCTTGCTGAAATGCTTTTTCCGGGAAAGTGGATAAATCCATTTCCAAAATATAAGTATACGGAGAGACCGGACACGGCGGCGGCAAGTCTTTTGGAGGGAAGTATAGTTATACTTGTCGATAATTCTCCTGCCGTTATGATTTTACCCACATCATTATTTGGAATTGTTGAAGATGCAAATGATTATTATTTTCCGCCGGTTACAGGGACATATTTACGACTGACAAGAATGCTTACAAATATACTTGCGGTTTTTATAACACCTTTATTTCTGCTTCTGATTGAAAATCCGGACTGGGTGCCTTCTTGTCTTGAATTTATACTTATTCGTGACGACATAAATGTAGCACCGATATTTCAATTACTTATACTTGAATTTGCCATTGACGGATTAAAGATGGCGGCAGTCAATACGCCGAACATGCTTACAACGCCGCTCAGTATAGTTGCGGGTATTGTATTTGGTGATTATACGGTTGATTCGGGGTGGTTTAATCCGGAGATAATGCTTTATATGGCATTTGTGGCAGTCGCAAATTATACACAGAGTAATATGGAATTGACATATGCGGTCAAATTTCATCGTATAATTCTGCTTATATTAACAAGTATTTTTGGAATATGCGGATTTATAGCGGGAACGGTTATTTTTGCCATATCGCTTCTTATGACGCATACATTGCTGGGAGAGGGCTATCTTTATCCGATTATACCGTTTGACGGAAGATGTCTGATGAGGAGGTTTTTCCGAATGAGCCTGCCTGCCTATGAGAAAACTCACAGGTAGGAGATGACAGGCTGTTCCACCATAAAAAAACACTCGATAATACCAAGAACAGTTTCTTGTATTATTGGATATTTTTTCATGGCTGAACTGTAACAAAATAATAAAAAATGTCTAAAAGTTTTATTGCTTTTTTATGCCCTCTGTACTATAATAACTCGGTGTGCGAATAGTGTTATATTTTAAATTTTAGTAAGTAGAAACAGTGTTATTTTACACAGGAGGCGTAAGAGTATGAAAACAGTAAAGAATAGCTTTTTTGCGATTGTGTCGATGCTTCTTGTTGCAGTTGCCGTAAACCCGGCAGTATCATTTGCAGCTGAAAAGGGAGCTGAGCAGGAGCTTGGAAAAAGTCTGTCGCTTGCGTACTGTATTCCGTTTGTTGGAATGCTTCTATGTATAGCGATATGTCCGTTGGTCATCGGAGAGTTATGGGAAAAATATAAAGCAGTAGCAGTAATCTTTTGGTCACTTGCGTTTTTGATACCATTTGCCATAGGTTATGGCGGAAGTAAAACTTTTGAAGAATTTCTCGAAGTTATTTTCGGAGATTATATTACATTTATAGTGTTGCTGTTTGGTCTGTTCTGTGTTGCAGGAAATATAGCACTTGAGGGAGACCTTGTCGGAACACCTAGGGTAAATATTTTAATGCTTCTTATCGGTACGATTTTGTCAAGTTGGATTGGAACAACAGGAGCAAGTATGCTCATGATAAGACCGATAATAAGAGCAAATAAATGGCGTAAGAGAAAAGTACAGATAATAGTATTTTTTATATTCCTTGTTTCAAATATCGGGGGATGCCTGACACCTGTTGGTGACCCACCGCTTTTGATGGGATTTATGAATGGTGTTGATTTCTTCTGGAGTTTACATCTTATTCCGATATTGGTATTAAATATAGTACTTCTTCTTGCACTTTTCTTTATAGTTGATACACATGCGTATAAGAAAGATATTGCAGACGGTCTTAAACCGGAAGTTCTTGAAAATAAGACACCTATCCGTCTTGTGGGAGCAAAAAATATTATTTTCCTTGCGATGATAGTCGGAGCCGTTATACTCAGTGGTGTACTTCCGCAGATAAGTCCTTTCTTTGCGAATAATATTCATATATACGGTGAGGTAGAGTTTGGTTATGCATCACTTCTTGAAGTTATCATAATACTTGTCGCAGCATTGCTTTCGTACAAGACTACTGATAAGGGCATAAGAGAAGACAACCATTTCACATGGGATGCGATAGAGGAGGTTGCAGTACTTTTTATCGGTATATTTATAACAATGATACCTACACTTCTTATTCTTGAAGTAAAGGGTGGAGAACTCGGAGTTACAAAGCCTTGGCAGTTCTTCTGGATAACAGGATTTTTGTCAAGTTTCCTTGATAATACACCGACATACCTTGTATTCTTTAAGACAGCACTTTCGCTTGGCTTTAAGGACGGAATACAGGTTACGGGAGGATTTGTTCCGAAAATTCTTCTTATGGCGATTTCGTCAGGTGCCGTATTTATGGGAGCAAACACATATATAGGAAATGCACCGAACTTTATGGTTCGCTCAATTGCCGAGGAAAACGGTATCAAGATGCCATCATTCTTCGGATATATGCTATGGTCATTAAGCTGCCTTATACCGGTATTTTTGATTGATATGATAGTATTTTATTTATAAAATGATGCAAGGTTTAAAATATATTTTAGCCAAATCATCATAAATTGTATTTTGACAGTAAATCCGCTATACTATTGGTATAGCGGATATTTTTTAGGAGATATAGAATATTATGATTTTTGATACACATGCACATTATGATGATGAGAGGTTTGACGAGGACAGGGAAGAATTACTTCTTTCGTTGAAAGATAAAGGTATTGGAACTGTTGTAAATGTAGGCGCAAGTGTGGCGTCTACCAAAAAGACATTTGAAATTGTTAAAGAACATGATTTTATGTACGGTGCGGTCGGTATACATCCGGAAGATGTCGAGAGGCTTGACGAAAGCCACATGGAATGGCTTAAAAGTCTTGCCGCCGATGAAAAGATTGTTGCGATAGGTGAGATAGGTCTTGATTACTATTATGATGAGCCGGAAAGAGATGTACAGAAGAAATGGTTTGCAAGACAGCTTGACCTTGCCTATGAGCTTGATATGCCGATTATTATTCACAGCAGGGATGCGGCAGCAGATACACTCGATATAATGAAAGCACACCACGGGGACGAGCTTAACGGAGTTATTCATTGTTTTTCGTACAGTCCTGAAATGGCGCAGATTTATCTTGATATGGGATATTATCTTGGAATTGGCGGAGTGGTTACATTTAAAAACAGTAAAAAACTCAAGGAGGTTGTTAAGATGACCCCGCTTGAGCGTATTGTTCTAGAGACGGACTGTCCTTATCTTACTCCTGAACCTCATCGTGGAAAGAGGAACGATTCATCTTACCTTACACATGTGGTTGATTGTATTTCCGAACTTAAAGGAATTTCGGCACAGGAGATAATCACTGCAACTTACGAAAATGCGATGAAGATGTATCGTATTGGGAGTTTGACAAAGTAATCCGACAGATTTTGATTATACAATAATAAGCAGCATAAAAGGTGCAATGGCACAGAAATGAGGGAAAATGGCAACACTTGGAATACCACAGAATACGATAGAAATTTTACAAAAATATAATTTTAGATTTCAGAAGAAATTCGGTCAGAATTTTCTTATAGATACACATGTTTTGGAGCGGATAATAAGTGAAGCGGGAATTACGAAAGACGATTTTGTCTTGGAGATTGGTCCCGGAATAGGAACGATGACACAGTATCTTTGTGAGAATGCAAGAGAAGTTATGGCGGTTGAGATAGATGACAATCTCATACCTATACTTGCAGATACTTTGTCTGCTTATGACAATGTCACCGTTGTAAATGAGGACATACTTAAACTTGATATTGCAAAAGTAGCAAAGGAGCATAACGGCGGCAGACCGATAAAGGTTGTCGCAAATCTTCCATATTATATAACAACACCTATCATTATGGGATTGTTTGAAAGTCATGTGCCGCTTGAGAGTATAACAGTCATGGTGCAGAAAGAGGTCGCAGACAGGATGCAGTCGGGACCGGGAACAAAAGATTACGGAGCATTGTCGCTTGCCGTACAGTTTTATTCAAAAGCGGAGATAGTTGCAAATGTTCCCGCAAATTGTTTTATGCCACGCCCAAATGTTGGCTCTGCTGTAATAAGGCTAACATGTCATGAGGAAAGACCGGTTGACGTGAAAGACGAGAATTTTATGTTTAAAATAATAAGAGCATCATTTAATCAGAGAAGAAAAACTCTTCAGAACGGATTAAATAATGCTTCAAATTTAAATGTAAATAAAGAACAGGTTGTCGCAGCATTAGAAAAAATTGGACTTCCTGCAACCGTTAGAGGTGAGGCGTTAAGTCTTGAACAATTTGCCGCACTTAGCAATCTGTTGAAAGCTTAGACTGCCTGAAAGGTCTGATATAAATAATAGTGTAGTAAAAGGCAAACAATACGCAGCCTCCGACAAGGTCTAAAAACGAGTGCTGTTTAAGTGTCAGTGTTGATATGCATATAAGAATACAGAGTATGAGCGATGAAAGTCTTATGATTTTTATCGCTTTTCTTATTTTGTCGCTTTTAACAATATTTGTATTATCAACATTTCTAAAATAGTAGCTTCTGCTTATGCCAAAATGGATGGCAACAGAGTTAAAAACGTGAATGCTCGGAAAAACATTAGTATCTGTATCGGTACGGTAAAGTATATCAATGATTGTCGTAAATATATTGCTGTGGTCAAATGTTTTTGGACGCATTGTTTGCGCATTTGGAAAAACAGTGTAAATAATAAGCGAAGTTGTCATTCCAAGCAGCAACACGGCACAACATCTGTAAAAGTCATCAAGATGCTTTGTCTGAAAGAAGAGATAAAGCAGACTGACTGCGACATATAAAAACCATAAAAGATATGGAATTATGAAGATTTCACAAAACGGAATATAGTCATCTATTTTGCAATGTATTTCTGTAAAATGTACATTGGTTCTTTTTTCAAGGGTCATAAACCAAAAAAGATAAATTGGCATATATAAAATAATAATTGCATGTTTGTACTTAAAAAGAAAATCTTTTAATCTAGTCATAAAAATCCTCGTTCTGCCATTATAGTGTAACCGTATTCATATTTAATAAATACGGTTGATAATAAAAATGCCGTTGCACTGTATGCTGTGGCATGGATTGGTATGTGAAAATGTTTTGCATATGTTGAGATACTTTCAGTCAACAAATGTAATGAATAGTTTAGCACAAAAAATTGGATTAAACAATTGTATTCGTATAAACTTTGTAGTAGTTATTTTCTTTTTTTTCTGTTATAATGAGAGGTTGGATTTGTGAAGGGAGGAATAAACTATGCGGATTCTTCTTGCAGAAGACGAAAAAGACTTAAATTACATTATCGTTCAAAAACTGACAGCTGATGGTTATAGCGTGGACTGCTGTTTTGATGGTGAAGAAGCAATCGACATTATTTCTTACACGGATTTTGATGCGATTATTTTGGATATTATGATGCCGAAAGCTGATGGCTTTGCAGTGCTGGACGCTTTGCGGAGTATGAATAAAATGACTCCGGTGATTTTTCTGACAGCAAGAGATTCTGTCTCGGATCGAGTGAAAGGTCTTGATCGTGGTGCGAATGATTATCTCGTAAAACCATTTTCTTTTGAAGAGTTATCAGCACGTCTCAGAGTTATGACAAGAACTTCTTACGGAGTTATGAGCAATGTTATTTGTGTTTCGGATTTATCTATGGATTGTAATGCACACACTGTTTCGCGAGGGGGTGTAGAGATTCATTTATCTGCAAAGGAATATGCATTACTGGAATATCTGATGTACAATCAGGGGCGTGTGTTATCGCGTGAAATGATTGAGGATCATATATGGAACTTTGATTATGAGGGTGGAACTAATGTAGTTGATGTTTATATCAGCTATCTTCGGAAAAAGGTAGATGATGGTCACGACGAAAAACTCATTCATACAGTGCGTGGCAGAGGTTTCGTGTTAAAAGAGGGAGTGTAGGATATGAAGAATTTATCTATCCGTTTGAAGATTACACTTTGGTTTACTGTAACTATGATTATAGTTGTAATATTTGCATATTTGGCTGTCTTTGCTGTAAGTCGTCAGATTTTGATTAAAACAATACAGGACTCCCTCGTGCAGAATGTTGAGAACAATGTGGATGAGATTGAATATCATTCGGACATCAGCCAGCTTCTAAAGACGCACAGATATGACTATCTCATAAAGTATGGAAATGGATATTTGGATATTGATGATGACTTTCTAAGCAAAGTAAACGAGGTGTATACCAGTTTGTATAGTAAAAAATTTGTTCTTATTTATGGAAGCAATCCAACATCTTCTATAACAGAGGGGTTGGATTTTAAGGATTCTAAGATTCAGAAGGTACGTTCAAACGGGAACTGGTACTATGTTTTTGATCGTAAACTTAAAGGAAACGGTTTGGATGATTTATGGCTTCGAGGTGCGGTGTCTGAGGAACAAGGTGAGCGTCAGATGTCAGGGCTGATACGTGCAGCTGTAATTTTGCTGCCTCTTTTGACAATATTAGCATCGGCAGGAGGGTATCTCATTGCAAAGCATGCATTAAAGCCGGTGCAGAAGATTTCGTGGACGGCAAAACAGATTAGTGAAGGAAATGATTTAAAACGCCGTATTGACATAGGCGATGGTGATGATGAGCTTCATCATCTTGCTGCAACTTTTGATGAGATGTTTGACCGTTTGGAACGGGCATTTGAACAGGAACGGCAGTTTACTTCAGATGTTTCTCATGAGCTGCGGACTCCAATGACAGTTATTAACGCACAGTGCGAGTATACGCTTGAGGAGGAGAGAACAGTTGAAGAATATGAGAATGCTATTTTAGTGATCCGCAGACAAGCGAGGAAAATGACAAAGTTAATCAATCATATGCTGGATTTTGCACGACTGGAGATGCGCACAGGAAAATATACAGATATATGCCTTGATGTGTCGGAACTTGTAGATGCTATTTGTTCAGATATGAAACTTATACATGAACATGGTATTACGTTAGAATATGCAACAGAAACAGTTGTTTTGTCTGTAAACCCAGAACTTTTTTCAAGGCTTCTTACGAATCTGGTTAGTAATGCTTATCGTTACGGTAGGGAAAATGGACATATATTTGTGCATCTTAGGCGGGAGCAGACAACTCTTGTACTGTCAGTTGAGGATGATGGAATTGGAATCGAAGAGAAAGAACAGGATAAGATTTTTCAACGATTTTATCAAACGGATAGTTCTCGTGGAGGGGATGGAACCGGGTTGGGACTTGCTATGGTCTGTGAGATTGCGCATTACTACAATGGAACAGTTGATGTGGAAAGTGTGTTTGGGCATGGAAGTACTTTTACGGTGCGATTGCCGGGTGCAACATCTTCTTTGGAAATATAAAAAGGCTGCATTTTGTTCGGTAAGCAAAAGATTATATTTTTTACTAATGTTTTTCTAATAATTGAATGATACAATAAGCATGCAATCAAAATTTAGATGCATTTATAAACAAACAATTTTAACAGATAAATGGAGGATTTATAAAATGAAAAGAAGAATAAAACAGTTTGCAGTTGTGTGTTTTGTTGCAGCAGCTATTAGCGGAACCGGAAATGTTTTTGTACATGCTGATTATAATGGTGTACCTGATAAGGTTACGATTAACGAGTCAAAACGAAGTGTTGTGCAGGGCAAAAAGTTTGAAGTGAAAGTTCAGACATCACCGTACAGTGCAGAGGATGATTATATCTATTGGGAGATTGTTTCTGGAAAATCTTATGTAAGATTTGAAGATTACGACCGTACAGGCGATGATATGGACTTTATAGCAGTAAAACCAGGTACAGCAATCATACGTTGTTATGTATATGGGAAAAACAAAAAGCGTTATGGAGACACAATTAAAGTGACAGTAACTGCTGCAAAAAAAAATTATTCACTGCAGAAAGTCGGAAAATCCGTTAAATATGAAGAGGTAAATGATGATTTTGATTTAGAAGTCAGAAAAGGGCATTCAATCAAAGAGAGTGAATTAAAATGGAAAATCAGCAATTCAGGTATTGTGGATTTTGCTGAAAGGAAAAAAACCGGTCATGAAGTGGAGTTCTATGCAAAAAAGTGTGGAACAACAAAGGTGACATGCAGCTATACAAACAGTAAAGGGGATAAAAAGTCTGTTGTGTATACGGTAAAAGTAGTTTATGATTATGATGATTGATAGCGTGGATTTGCCCCCAAAGCTGATGGGAAGCTGTTAGCTTTGGGGGTGAAGTTTTTTCTATGTTAATTTCAATATTTATTCGATTTCTTCCAGTCAATATTATCCCTGATATATTTAAAGGTTGTTTCTTCGCCCTTATCAGCAAGCATAGTTAAAAGTTTTTCAAGTAATGCCCGTGTGTCAGGATGCAGTACATAATAATCTTTGTTTTT
This sequence comes from Butyribacter sp., assembly GCF_056818865.1. Classification (NCBI taxonomy): domain Bacteria; kingdom Bacillati; phylum Bacillota; class Clostridia; order Lachnospirales; family Lachnospiraceae; genus Butyribacter; species Butyribacter sp. Next base: position 137,303 of record NZ_DBLYGC010000001.1, on the reverse strand, counting down.
GTTGTAGTATGCCAGTGGAAAAGAATCATTATAGGTGTCACGGTTATAGTTTTTACTTGCTGAAATCCTATCGCAGAACATCTCAAGTACATATCTTGTAGGCATAGGCATACCAACAAGACCATCTCTCGGATTTATCGCAAAATCTATCCAGTATTCAAAATGATGTTTGTTACGTCCTTTGTGGTGAAGCCATGCGGAAGAGTATTTTTTATCTTCTTTTTCGGCAAAGTTCGGACTTCTTTTGCCGCCTTGATAATATTTTACACCTGCAAAAAATTCTATAGGATTATATTTAGACCAGTCGTGCATAATTCCCTGTTTGTAAAGACCGGCTTTAAAGCAGTAGTGCCTTACAAGATTTTTGTGGTGAAGAATTGTGCAAAGGTGACCGTAAAAATTTTTTAGGTAGTTCATGATATTTTTTGTTCCTCATTTCTAGTATTCTGTATATTGCGTAACCTTTTTGCGTATGTATGATGTTATATAGGCAAAAAGATATGATTTATTCATTTAAACACCTTTTCATGTTGCCAAGTATAGGTGGGACAACTAACTAGACAAGTATATCATAATGTTTCACGATTTTCCATATTCCCTCATCCAGACCTTCGGTGTCATTCTTTTTTCAGTTTAAATTACCCATAAAAAAATTTAAATAGTTTATGATGTGCGTCATTTCTGGTATATAAATAGATTTTGCGACGGCATAATTTTATATGAGCAAGTAGTGAAGCAGATTGCGAATATCCTTGACCGGAATATAGCTTGTTGTTAAAGTAAAAAGCGGTTATAATATTATAATAAAAAGAGTTATTTGCTTGATGTTTGTAGGTGATTATCGGGGGATAATAATAGCAAATAAAAATATATAAAGAGGTGATTTTTTTGAAAACATTACAGGATGCTTTAAAAGTAGGAGAAGCAGTAGATATAGAATTCAAATCTTGGATAAAAACATCAAGTATGAAAGAAAGAATTTCGTTGGCTGTTGATGAGTTGATTGCATTTGCTAATTGTAAGGGTGGGACAGTATATTTTGGAGTTGAAGATGATGGAGAAGTAACAGGCTGTACAGGAAAGTACGATTTACAGTCTATCTGTGAATCAATATATGATAAGACAAGACCACCAATGTTTACTGATATTGAAGAGATTGAATATGATGGTAAAACAGTAATTGCGATTACAGTGGAAGCGGATGGAAAGACTTATGCAACAACGGATGGAAGATGTCTTAAGCGACTGGGAAAAAATTCTAAGCCTTTTTATTCGGATGAAATGGCACATATATATTCAATAGAACATACTAATGATTTCTCTTCACAAATAATAGCAGAGAGTTCCATTGATGATATAAATCTTTTAGTGGTATATGCTTTGAAAGAAAAATTAAAATTGCATGATCCGGTATCAACTTTACCAGATTTGGATGATATGGCTTTTCTGAAAGATCTTAAGTTAATAGCGAATAAAGATGGTCAAATAAAACTTACAATAGCAGGATTGTTGTTTGTTGGAAAGGATATATCAATTCAAAAACTATTGCCACAGGCGGAAGTCATATATTTACATTATGGTAAAGATAATCTTGAAGAGTATAATGCACGAATAGATATGAAACAACCGATAATTACTATATTAGACAGGCTTACGGAAAAAATAGAAAATGAAAATAAGATAAGGTTGGTTCAGATTGGACTGTTTAGACTTGAAGTGGCTGATTTTTCGACTAAGGTATTTCAGGAGGCTTTGTTAAATGCACTTTCTCACAGAGATTATCAGCAACAGGGGGCAGTGTATGTTAAACATTATTCAGATAAAGTTATAATCGAGAATCCTGGGGGATTTTTAGATGGGATAACAGCGGATAATATTATTACTCATCCATCATCACCGAGAAATAAATTAATTGCAGAGACATTGCAAAATTTAAGATATGTGCAGCGAACTGGGCAAGGGGTAGATATAATTTATAAGGAAATGGTAACTATGGGAAAGCCATATCCGATTTATAGAATGTTTAATGATGCGGTACAGCTGACAATAGGAAGTGCGATGGAAGAACCAAATTTTGTTGAGTTTATTATAAAAGAACAGGATACAAAGCAAATAACTTTTTCTTTGGCTCAATTGATGATTTTAAGGTATATTGCTGAAAATAGAAAGATTACATTGTCTGAGGTAAAGAAAGTGGCGCAGATATCAGATGATGAAGCAAGAAAATGTTGTTCTGATTTGATGCGGCTTGGTTTGATTGAAAATATTGCAAAAGAGTATATGTTGACTGCGAGAGTATATGAGGCTGTAAAATCAGATGTTGAATATACTAGAGATAAAACGGTGCAGTATATTAAAGCAAAGGACATGATTGTTGAATATATAAAAAAACATGGATTTATAAACAGAATGACAGTCCAAGAATTATGTGGATTTAGTAATCAGCAGGCTAGAAGAACTATTGAAAAAATGAGAAAAGAAAATATTATTGTTATGAGCAGTGGAGGAAAATATGCTAAATATATTATGGTGGAGCCATAATGTTGATTTAATTTGTTATGACAAGTTAAATGACAAATTAGATAACGAGTTAAAAATAAAAGCATATAAGAAAATATACATGAATAATTGACAAATAACAATTTGTCATAACAAATTAGATGACAAGTTAAAAAATAAATAAGTATGATAGAGAATGTTATATGAAAATATAATTTAAAGAGATTAATTTAATACTGTGAAATTCTTTCACGATTTTCCATATTCCCTCCTCCAAACCTTCGGTGTCATCCCTTTCCACTGTTTAAATGAGCGTATTAAATGGCTACAGTCTGAAAAACCTGTTTCCTGACTTATATAATTTAAATCAAGGTCAGTAAATATAAGCAGGTCTGCTACACGGTTCAGACGTATAAATTCTATATATTCTTTGCAGGATTGGTTGTAAAGCTGTCTGAATGAGCGTGCAAAGTTTGAGTAACTCATATTGCACATTTTGGCGAGTTCCTTTACCTGAAGCTGTTCGTTATAATGCCTGTCAATATATTCTGTAATATTGTCAAAGGGATTGTCGGGGGCGGATGCACAGAGTACCTTCTCATCAACAGCAACGCCTTTTGAAATCCATATACGACTCATATATGTAAGAAGTTTTGCTATATTTGAGCCGATAAGTGTATCGTATCCATATTGTCTTGTTTTTATTTCTTCTATACATTGTTCAAAAAGTTCGTAAATCTGGTAGTTTTTTAAATCCTTTTTTGAAAAAAATATATTTTCGGGATTTTGTTCGTAAGCAATATTGAACATATTTGAAAAGCGTGATTTGTAATTGCCTGATATGTGCAGGAAATTTAAATCAAATTTTAGTACCTGATAGCTTATATCACAGTTTGCAGATAGCATGTTTTTATCGGGTACTGGTTGGATGGAACCATGCTTTTTGTCAATTTTGGGATGAATTTCATCGGATGAAAGCGGACTTAAACAGGATTTCTTCGTAAGAGAAAGACCTTTTTTAACAATGGAAATAGCTTCGGCAGGAGTTTCATAAATTGAATGTATATGCTTTGGGCAGAAGATAATAAGGTCACCCGGGGAGAGATTATAGATGTTTTCATTGCAGATAACTTCTGTATTGCCATTTAATATATGGATAATCTCAAAAAAGTAGTGCCAGTGAGGGAGAATTGGAAAATTGTCAGGTGTCGAGGTATGCACAAAGGCTTCTATAGGTGAATTTAATCCGTCGCAGTATTCGTAAAGATTTTTAATGTTTTTTTCCATATTGGTTCTCCGTTCTTGTTTATTGATAATAATATATCATTTAAAAAAAGGTGTGAAAAGGTTAGGTGATGCCGTTTTTGTTTGAAAATATTATATAATATATAAACGATTTTTTCAATAATATTATTCTTGGGAATAGTAAGCTGAAAATAAAGCAAAATAGTGTTTATTGGACTCAAAATAGTATTATAAACTTTAAATATATGATAGATTTATACAATTTTTTTATAGGTTTATTATATTATATATATGTCTGCTGTGATATACTGTAAAAACTTTCGTAAGTTATAAGATGATGCAAGGGGCAAAATACTTTTTAATCCCAACATCATAAGATATGCAGAACAGGAATTGTCTAATGTTTAATAAATAACATTGTGAATAGTTTTGCAGATAACTTATAAGTTTGAAAAAACATATGAAAAAGAGGAACAGGAAAAGGAGAATTAGAAAAATGACACCGATGAAATGGTTTTATTCATTTTTGAAGAAATACCGCTGGCGTATGTTTTGGGGAATAGTGCTGACTACTATTGTTGCAGTTTGTGCTTTAGTCAGTCCATATGTTTCAAAGCTTATCGTTGACCGGGTTATTCAGAATGAACAGTATGGTATGCTTAGAAATCTCATTATTGTACTTATTGTTACTATTATAATAAGGGGAATATGCAGATTTTTCTCGCAGGTACTTTTTGAGACAAGTTCTCAGAATGTTCTTTACAGTATGCGTGATACGGTTTACAGAAAACTTCTTCAGGAGGATTTCGCATTTTACAATAAGAACAGAACAGGTGACCTGATGAGCCGCCAGACAGGTGATATGGATGCTATCAGACATTTTGTGGCATATGTAATATATGTTACATACGAGTATGTTTTATATTTTGTGATAGCACTTATCATGATTTTTGCAACAAATTTAAAAATGGCGTTATGTATGGTACTTGTATTGCCACTTACGGCACTTACAACATATTTTCAGGCAAAAAGCGTAAAACCGGCTTTTAGAAACTGCCGTAATGCTTTTTCAAGTCTTAATACTTTTGTTCAGGAAAATGTAAGTGGAAACAGGGTTGTAAAGGCTTTTGCAAAAGAAGATTATGAGATGGAGAAATTTGCCGTTGAAAATGACAGATACAGGGATTCAGAGCTTGGTGCGGCAAATGTGTGGAAGAAATATGTACCGCTTTTTGAAGTTTTCTCAAATATTTTGACACTGGTACTTATGCTTGTCGGCGGTATTATGGTTGTTAATGGACAGATGACTATGGGTGACCTTGTTGCCGTAAACGGTTATCTTTGGATGCTTACAATGCCGCTTCGTATGGCGGGATGGCTTATCAACGATATGCAGAGATTTACGACTTCTGTTGAAAAAATTTACAATACATATATTGCCGAGCCGGATGTTAAGAAACCTTTTAATCCGGTTCACCGCAAGAAGCTTGATGGAAATGTAAAATTTGAGCATGTTTCATATCAGGCAGATGATGAGGACATTCTTCATGATATTAACTTTGAGGTCAAGAAGGGTGAGACAGTCGGAATAATAGGAACTACAGGTGCAGGAAAGTCTACGGTAATGAATCTTTTATGCCGTTTCTTTGATGCGACAGAGGGAAGTGTCTATGTTGATGGTGTAAATGTAAAAGACATGGATATGTACGAACTTAGAGAAAATATAGGTATTGCAATGCAGGATGTATTTCTTTTCTCGGATACGATTGAGGGAAATATAGCTTATGGAAGACCGGATTGCAGTTTTGAGGATGTAAAAAGAGTTGCAAAAATGGCAGATGCCAATTTATTTATAAAAAATCTTCCTGACGGATATGACACAATTGTAGGTGAGCGTGGAGTTGGACTTTCAGGTGGACAGAAACAGAGAATTTCGCTTGCAAGAGCACTTCTTAAAGACCCGGCAATCCTCATTCTTGATGATACAACGTCAGCTGTTGATATGGAAACGGAGAGTTATATTCAGAGACAGCTTGAAAATATAAATCATGCATGCACGACATTTATAATTGCATACAGGATTTCTTCTATTAAAGATGCGGATAAAATACTTGTGCTTGACCAGGGAAGAATTATTGAGCAGGGAACGCATGATGAACTTGTTAAAAAGAATGGATATTATGCAACAGTTTATTACCACCAGTATCCTATGGCAGCTAAATTGAGAGAACAGGGGGTGAAATAGATGGCTAGAAATAAATATGATGTTGACGAAGTAGTAGAGCAGAAATTTGATATAAAGCAGCTTAAAAGACTTGTTGATTATATCAGACCTTATAAGGGAAAAATGTTTTTTGTACTCGTGCTTATGCTTTCATCATCAGGACTTGGAATGTTTCTTCCGAAGTTTCTGCAGATTGAAATGGATAAGTATATACCAGACAAAGATATAAAATCCATTGTGATGCTCACTGTACTTGCCGGAGTTATCGTTCTCTATTCGGTAATAAGTACGAGAGTAAAGATAGATGTAACAACTAAGGTTGGTCAGGACATAATTCATACGATAAGAGAAGATATTTTTAAACATCTTCAGGAACTTCCGTTTAGTTATTATGATGAAAGACCGCATGGAAAGATTCAGGTAAGGGTGGTAAATTATGTAAATAACCTTAGTGACCTTCTTTCAAATGGTATCATAAATACAATAACAGACCTTTGCAATCTTATTTTTATATTGATATTTATGTTTGCAATGAGTCCAAAACTTACACTTATATGTCTTTGCGGACTGCCTGTGCTTATAATATATGTTGTATTTTTAAAGAGGAGACAGAGCCATGCATGGCAGGTTCAGAGTAACAAACAGTCAAATTTAAATGCCTACATAGCAGAGAGTATTAACGGTATCAGAGTTACACAGGCATTTGTAAGAGAAGAAAAAAATATGGATATATTTAATGATTTAAGTATGTCATATAAAAATGCGTGGCTTAAAGCGGTATATTATAACTTTGCGATGGGACCGATGGTTGACCTTATATCAACAATAACAACATCATTTATATATGTAGTTGGTGTTTCGTGTATTATAAACGGCGAACAGTCAGGTGTGACAGTCGGTGTGCTTATTTTATTTACGGCGTATATAAGCAGATTTTGGGCACCTATAAATACTATTGCAAGTTTTTATAACAGCCTTCTTACTGCAATTTCTTATCTTGAAAGAATATTTGAAACCATAGATGAGCCTGTAGAGGTTAAGGATGCACCGGATGCAACTGATATGCCTCCGATAAAAGGAGATGTGTCTTTTAAACATGTAAGATTCAGCTATGAGGATGGTGTGCCTATTCTTAAAGATGTAAGTTTTGATGTAAAGCAGGGACAGACAATAGCGATAGTAGGTCCTACAGGAGCAGGCAAAACGACAATTGTAAATCTTTTGAGCCGCTTTTACAATGTTGACAGCGGAGAGGTTCTTATAGATGGAATTGACATATCAAAAGTAAAAATACATTCACTTAGAACACAGATGGGTGTGATGATGCAGGACAGCTTTATATTTTCGGGAACTATTATGGATAACATCAGATACGGAAATAAGACTGCAACTGATGAAGAAGTGATAAGGGCTGCAAAAACAGTATGTGCACATGACTTTATCATGGAGATGGAAGAAGGATATAATACTCAGGTAAATGAGAGAGGAAGCAGACTTTCGGTCGGACAGAGACAGCTTATTTCATTTGCCAGGGCACTTCTTGCAAATCCGGCAATCCTGATACTTGACGAGGCTACATCAAGTATTGACACTGAAACGGAAATCGTACTTCAGGAAGGTCTTAACAATCTTCTTAAAGGAAGAACATCGTTTATTATTGCACACAGACTCTCTACTATTAAGAATGCTGACAAAATCATGTATATTGATAAAGGTGGTATTTTGGAAGCAGGAAGTCATGATGAACTTCTTGAAAATAAAGGGGCGTATTACGACCTCTATATGTCCCAGTATTTATAGTTTCAAATGAGACTAACACAGTGCCATACATATATCTTGCACGCTCAGTAACGCTTGCGTTCTGAGAGTATGGTTGCAAAATATGTATGGCACTGTTGCCTTTACTTTGTTTTTTGGGAATGTTATGATAAACATATCTATATGATAAATAATCTATATGATAGCTTTATTTTAAAGAAAATATCAGACACTATGGCTTTGCGTTTAGAGGCAAAGAAGTGCTTATAGGATGAATAAAGTTTTTCAGAAGGGTAAAATGTTAGTGATATAGAGAGTGATCCTTGAATTATGGGAGGTAGGCATATGGCGAGAGTGGTTGGTATAGGAAAACAGGATTTTGAAAAAATCATACAGGAAAATTGTTTTTATGTGGATAAAACAGCCTTTATAAAAGAGTGGTGGGAGTATAAAGATGATGTAACACTTATAACCCGCCCACGCCGTTTTGGAAAGACATTGAATATGAGTATGCTCAATTGTTTTTTCTCAAATAAGTATGCAGACAGAGGGGATTTGTTTGAGGGACTTGATATATGGAAAGATGAAAAGTATCGAGAGATTCAGGGGACATATCCAGTTATTTTTCTTAGTTTTGCGGGGGTAAAAGGAAAGGATTATGTAACTGCAAAACAGCAGATATGTGCAAAAATAGTAAAAATATATGAAGAAAACAGATTTTTGCTTGATTCAGATATAATAAGTGATACAGAAAAAGCAAGATATATTTCTTTTTTGGAGCATCCAAATGAGCAGGATATTTCATATACATTAAATGATTTAAGTGATTATCTTAGCAGATATTATGGAAAGGATGTAATAATTCTGCTTGACGAATATGATACACCTATGCAGGAGGCATATGTAAGCGGATATTGGGAAGAACTTGCAGCGTTTACAAGAAGCCTTTTTAATTCAACATTTAAGACAAATCCGTATCTTGAGAGAGCCATTATGACAGGGATAACAAGGGTTTCAAAAGAAAGTATATTCTCTGATTTGAATAATCTTAAAGTAGTGACGGTCACAAGTGATGAATATTCTGATTGTTTTGGTTTTACGGAGAAAGAAGTTTTTAACGCACTTGATGAGCAGGGACTTTCAGATGAAAAAGAAAAGGTGAAATTATGGTATGATGGTTTTACTTTTGGAAACAAAACAGATATTTATAATCCGTGGTCGATTACTAATTTCCTTGATGAAAAGAGATATCGTACCTTTTGGGCGTCGACAAGTTCAAATAGTCTTGTATCAAAACTTATACAGGCGGGCTCAGTGAATATAAAAAGGATAATGGAAGAACTTTTGGAAGGAAAGCATTTAAAAACTGAATTAGATGAACAGATAGTATTTAATCAGCTCGATTCAAGTTCAGAGGCAATATGGAGTCTGCTTTTGGCAAGTGGGTATCTTAAATTAGAACATGTAGACTTTGAAAATGTGGAAGGTGAAAATATATATGAATTGAGTCTTACAAATTTTGAAGTGAAATTAATGTTTGAAAATATGATAAAAGCGTGGTTTAAGACAAGAGACGATTCATCGGACGAATTTGTAAAAGCTATGTTTGGCGGAGATTTAGATGCTATGAATTATTATATGAATGAAATTACATGTAGTACTTTCAGCTGCTTTGATGTTGCGGGAAAAGATGAATCAAGGATAAGACCTGAGAATTTTTACCATGGATTTGTATTAGGACTTATGGTTAGTCAGAAAAAAGATTATATAGTTACTTCAAATCGCGAAAGTGGTTTCGGAAGATATGATATAATGCTTGAGCCAAAGGACAAGGAGAATATCAAACTGCCTGGAATAGTGATTGAATTTAAGGTGATAAATCCTAGAAAAGAGAGTTCTCTTGAAGATACGGTAAATGAGGCGTTAAAGCAGATAGAAGAAAAAAATTATGATGCAGAGCTTATAAAAAGAGGTGTGAAAAAAGAAAATATCAGACACTATGGCTTTGCGTTTAGAGGCAAAGAAGTGCTTATAGGATGAGGCTGATGTTTTTGATTGGATGTTGTTGTTTATATTCTAAGCATATTTAAAACATATTCATCAAATTTTTGTTTGAGTAAATTGGTGTAACGGCGACTTATCGGAAATGAAATTCCGTTATGTAAGATTACTTTTTTTTCTTGAATTTTCTTATAGTGTTTTAAGTTTATGATTATTGAGCGTGAAATAGGACAAAAATTAAATTCTTCAAGTTCTTTTGCCCATTCTTTCATTGATTTGCGGCTTGAAAAAGAGTTTCCGTTTTTTGTGTGAAAAATACTATATTTTTGTTCTGAACACAGATATAGTATTTCTTCGCAAGGAACAGCGATGTTGTCGTCTATTTTGACTGGTAAAAAATTATGGCTTAGGTAAGCTGCTTTTTCAATGTTATGTCTTATTGATATTTCTGAAAATGGTTTGGAAATAAATGAAATTACATTTCGTCCAAAAGCATCTTTTATCTGTTCATTGTGAGATGTAATAAATATAATTAAGGTAAAGGGAGAACTCTTTTCTAAGATATTTTTTACTTCTATACCTGTCATGTCTTTCATTTCAATATCCAAAAAAAGTAATGTAAGTGATAAATATATATTGGAACTAAGGAGTTTCTCGCCTGACTCAAACTGGGATATATCATTGTAACCAAGCTTTTTACATAAAATTAATAGTTGTGTTCTTATTTGTAAGTCATCATCACAGATTCCGATTTTCATTGTTAAAGTTCCTCCCTGATGTTATAAAGTATATATTTGTTATGTTATCAAGTTAAAGGATAAAAAACAACATTTATGCGATAAGTGGTCAATTTATGCGATAAGTGGTAATTTTTTATATTATAGGAACCGCTTCGCGAACCTTATAATCAATTGGCGGCACAAGAACAGTGCCTTTTATCAGAAATTACTTCATAATTTCTGATAAGTTATATTATATTATGCAAGAATACATAGGTATAAAAAGTATTTTTTTCTGATTTAAGTTCAAGTTTTCCGTTATATTTTTTAATTGTATTATTTACATTTTTTAGTCCAAAACCATGATTTATGCTATCGGATTTTAAAGTGAAAAAGTTTGTGCCAGATTGATTTGGAAGTGATGTGCAGGTGTTTTCAATATACATTGTGATATTATTTTCGTCATTATAGAGCGAAACATATATATGTTTATCAGTTTGTTGTTTATTATTTTTATCTGAAATTTGGTCAGTAGGTGTGATACGGCATATAGATTCGTAAGCATTTTTTAGCAAATTTGAAATTATAACACAGAGGTCGTCATTACTTACAAAAGTATTTTCTAAAAATTTTCCGTCGATTTTAAATTCAGTATTTTTAGGTAAGTTTTCATAAAAATAGTTTATGATGGCATCTGCAATTACATTGTTGGTAGATATAAAATATACATTTGCTTTTATTTGTGTGAGTTTTTCTACATAAATTTTTAAATCTTCAAAATTATTATTTTGAGCAAGTGCCTGCATTGCAGTTATATGATAATTGTAGTCATGTTTAAAGGCACGCAAATCCATATTTTTATTTTGCAGGTCCTTATAGTACTGCTCTTCTAATGAAAGCATTTTTGATTTTAAATTGTCAATTTGTTCAAGCTCAGAATGTATATGTGAAATACGAAAATACAAAACAAGTATAATAATACTTAGTATTATCATTATGTAAATTGCCAACATTAACAGTCGGCGTCCTATATAGTTTATATTTTGGTAAAATAGTAAACAAGAAACACCTGACAGAAAAAAATCGACAAATATTACAGGTAGGATTAGAGTCAGATTTTTTGTTTTAATTTTTTTGAAAGTATTAATATCAATATTTATTTTGGATTTAAGCATAGCAATAGATGTCAGCATTATTACAAGTGATAATAAAATAATAAGTATATGTAATAATTTATTATTATATGTGATATGTATTGCAAGACAAAGGGTATAAAAACAGATAGAGTTTATTATATTGATTGCAAGTGTCAATATAGTAACAATAAATATAATAATGAACAGCGATTCTTTGAATAATAACAATACAATGGGAAATATAATAAAGGTTTCAGGCAGTGGTGTGTTTGAAAAATATGTATATATTCCCCATGCGAGCATAAAAGCAAGACTTAAGTATTGCCGTATTTTTGAAGTGCTCATAGTAATGAATAATATATTTTTTAGAATATATAAAATAATTGTAAGTTCTAATATGTAGTTGAGAGTTTGTCCAATGTTAATGAGTATTAAATTCATAAAAATTGTTTCCTTTTTTAAATTATATTTATATAAGTATAAAATATAACATTATATAAGTCAAAATTATATTAGTGTTAATAAACAAGCTATGTTTATACTTAATGTCATTAGGATACGATTGAACAATAAAAAAATTACCGTTTATCGCAAAAAACGACCATTTGTCGCATTGTTCTAGAAAATATTATATATGTCTGCTATGATTAAAATAATCGAATATTGCAATGTTTGAAAATTTAATTGTAAAGGAGTGTAATGAATTATGAGTTTTTTTACAGATGACAATTGGTTAGAATTTTGGAAAAGATTTTTTTGCTAGAATTCATATTTTCGTGTATGGATGGAAGTGATAAAAAAATTGCATGAACAGGGGTTTTGATAAGTACGATTACATTTATATTTAAGGTGAGACAGGATGAATTATAAAAGTGTTATAAGCAGTTATCTGGGGCTGTCGGGGATGTATGCGGCTTTCTGGTATTGGGAAGAAAAATATCTTATATATACTGAGAAGAAAGAAGATTTATTGGGAGCGATAGTTGGAACACATGGGGGATATGGTCATTATATGAATATCGCAGTTATATATATGGCGGTATTTTTGATGTTTGTTTTTAAGGAGATAGAGCCTTTTTCGATAAAAGCGGTATCAAGGGCAGGAAGGACTATATCGTTTAGAAAATGTTTTTTACAGATGCTTGAACTGAGTGCAGGTTATTCGTTTATATATGTGGGGGTGCAGGTTGTAGGAGTGTCTATATTTGTTGACAAAGATATACTTATTAAAAATAATTTCTGGGGTATAATGATGTTTTATTATATTGCAGTATTTATTATATTCAGCTTTGGCGGAGTATGTTATCTGCTATTGTATGTGATAACAAAATTAAAAATAGTATCATTATTACTGACAATAGCGGTAAATATATTTGTAGTATTTTTTCTTAAGGCAGACAACTGCTACTTTGGTTTGACGATAATAGATAACATGTCTTTTGGAGGATATATGCAGATAGCTATATGGCTTCTGAAAAGAGTAAAGGATTTTGCCATAACAACAGGGATATATATAGTTGCAGGAATTATTTATGAAAAAAAGGATATTGTGTGAGGCTTGATATAGATTTTCATTATTGCATTAAATAATACCGAATATAATTTGATGCATAGAAATGGCTGATATATTGAATATTCGTTTTACAGGGAGGAAGAATAGATGGAAGTGAAAGTTAAAAATTATAGCAAAAAACTTAAAGGCAGAAATGTGCTTGATAATGTATCGTACAAATTTGAAGGTGGAAATATATATGGTTTGTATGGCAGAAATGGTTCGGGAAAGACAATGTTAATGAGAGCTGTTGCTGGTCTGATTTTTCCAACATCAGGAGAGGTGATTATAGATGGGAAAGTTCTTCATAAGGAAATAAGTTTTCCGAAAGATATGGGCGTTATAATAGAAAATATGGAACTTATGCCGCAGTATGATGCATATGACAATTTAAAGATTCTTGGAAAAATCAGAAAGACTGCGACAGATGATGACATAAATAGCACATTGGAAAAAGTTGGTCTGCATGATGTTAAAGGAAAGAAAGTAAGAACATATTCTCTTGGAATGAAGCAGAAACTTGCAATAGCGCAGGCGATATTTGAGCATCCTAAATTGTTGCTTTTAGACGAGCCGACTAATGCACTAGACGAAGAAAGCATAAATGATATAAGAAAACTTCTGCTTGAATTAAAAGAAAAAGGTGTATTGATTATAGTGGCAAGTCACAATAAAGAGGACATTGAGCTTTTATCAGATGTGAAGATAAATATGGCAGATGGAAAGATTAAATCGGAGGTAAGGAAGTGATTATAGGCTGAGGCTGGTATTTTTCATTTAAGCATAACAATAGATGCCAGTAGTAATTACATAAACGCTTCGGAATGGAGATAAAAATGTTAAAGAAAGAAATACTTAGTGTATTAAAGAGTAAAAGAGTGTTAATAATTGCATTGATTATTTTTTTGATTCCGATTATGGATATAAATATGGCTGCTAAACAATTGCAAGTTAGTTATAAAAGGGCACATAAAGAGGAAATACTGGAGGCTGATCGTGAATCAGAAATAGAATGTGAAAAAGAGGGCGGAAGATTTATAAGTGGTTGGCTGGCACATCCGGCATATGCATCATTTTTGTCACGGAGTACACAAGGGCATACTACACAGATTATGATTTTATGGCTTTTGCCGTTTTTTGTACTTAATCTGGTAAGTGACAGATATATATGGGAATCGAAAAAGGGGTATACAAATATAATGCTTTCAAGGGGTTCAAGGAAAAAATATATGTTGAGTAAATATGCTGCATCGTTTTTGATACCATTTGTTGTATTTGCATTGAGTCTGCTTTTGAATTTTGTACTTGCCCAGATAATTTTTAGAGATGGGAATAATTTTATGGGTTTGGAGGTTTTATTTGATGATAAGTACGAAAAATGGTTTAGGATAGAGGGAAGGTATCCAAATCTAATGTATCTTTTATATGTTTTTGTTACGGCATTTCTAGTTGGGATGTGTGGACTTATAACACAGTCACTGGCATTTATAAGTAAGAGATATACTATTACATATATTGTCGGATTTTTTATATGGATGTGGCTTCAGACGACGCCATACAATTTGACATATGCCACACAGCCTTTTATAGAGTATGGTTTTGAAGATTTTATAAAATCGGTTGCTTTATATGTGGGAACAGGGCTTTTGATAAGTACAGTTACATTTATATTTAAGGTGAGACAGGATGAATTATAAAAGTGTTATAAGCAGTTATCTGTGGCATAATGGTGTTTTCAGAAAGCAGACAACTGCTGTTTTGGTCTGACAATAATAGATGCCATGTCTTTTGGGGGTGAAGTGATGAATATTTTGAGTAATAAAAAATTCTGGTGTATTATGGGAATGTTTCTTTATGTATCATATGTATTTAGAATAAATGTGGTATTTAAGTATGAAAATATTTTTGCTGGTGTAAAGTTTGTTGGTGATCCTATTTTTTATGCAGGAATACTGTTTCTGTTTGGTCTTGTATTGTTTTATATGTTTATGGATACGGAAAAATATGTAAATGGTTATGGGATATTGCATGTAACCAGAAACAGAAAAAGATACATGATAGTTGGAAAGATTGTTTTTAATCACATAAAAGGTCTTGTACAGATAATATTCTCATTGATTGTTATTTATTTTCTTGAGGCTAAAGTTTTACATATGAAAGAAACCGAAAGTGACATAAGACAATTTATATATTATATAATGGTATTTTACATGGTGTGTTTAAATCTTGCATTGTGGGAGGCGATATTTGAGATTATATTTGATGCCAGAATTGCGATTATGATTGAAATGGTGATTTTGGTATTTCATATATTTTTGGGTGATTTGATTTACACATGTGGTAAAAGTAAATATCTTTATCTTTTGTGTTACAGCAACCTTGCGATGACAGGCAGGAGTAATAAGATAGCACTGTCCAAAATAGTAGTGCTTGGTGTACTTACAATATATATTCTAGTAAAAATATTTTTGTTATTTATGATTTATAATAAAAAAGATATTATACAGGGAAATGTCTGACATATGAAAGATTTGTTTTACTGGGAGATACCAAATGGAAGTAGAGATCAAAAATTAAAAAGCAAAGTAAAGCAGGATTGCAAGGTGTTAGTCCTGCTTTACTTTGCTTTTTGGGAATGTTATGATAAACATATCTATATGATAGCTTTATTTTAAAGAAAATATCAGACACTATGGCTTTGCGTTTAGAGGCAAAGAAGTGCTTATAGGATGAGGCTGATGTTTTTGGAATCGAATATGCAAAGAATCTGGATAGAGGAGAGGGATAGAGATGTATACTTTTAACAGTAGGGTAAGATATAGTGAGGTGGACAGCAATGCAAGACTGACACTCGATGGAATAATAAATTATATGCAGGATTGCACAAATTTCCAGTCAGAAGATTTGGGGGTTGGGCTTGAATTTCATAAAGAAAAAAATTTAGCATGGATTCTTAATTCATGGCAGATTGTGATTGATGAGTATCCAAAAATGGGAGAAAATATCACTATTGGAACACAATCGTTTGGGTATGAGAAGATGTTCGGGCACAGAAATTTTCTTATAACTAAAGAAGATGGTAGCAGAGTTGCTATTGCTAATTCATTGTGGGTGCTTATGGACTTAAAGAAAAACAGACCGAGGATAGTTACTCCTGAAATCGGGGATGTTTACGGTAAACATAAACCGCTTGAAATGGAGTATGCTCCGAGAAAAATCAAAATGCCTGAAAATGTTGTGAAAGGCAGAGAGTTTGTGGTGCAGGAGTCACAGCTTGATACAAATCATCATGTAAACAATGGTCAGTATGTAAGAATGGCGATGAATCAGATTGAACTTCCTAAAGTGTCGGAACTGCGTGTTGAATACAAAAAGCAGGCACTTCTTGGAGATATGATTGTTCCGTTTATCTGCAGGCAGGAGAATAAGACATTTGTTTCGCTTGATGATGTAGACGGAAAAGCATATGCAGTTGTGCAGTTTAACCACAGCAGGTAGTTGAGCAAATAATCAAATCGGTATCGACTTACAGCTTAATTTATAGGGGGGAATATGTTTTATTCTTTTATTTTATGGATACTAGGCATAGCATCTATATTATATTTTGGAATTTATGCGGTTATTATAGGACTGAATAATACATTTACATATTTTTGGCTGCTTCTTGGTTTGTTTTTGGTGGCGTTTGGAGTGATTTTAAGACTTTGCTATTTTGGTAAGTTACATTTGCCAAAGGTTATAACGGGGATATTTATAATATGTGTTATCCTGTTTTTAGTGGTGTTTAGCTTTGCGGAAGTGCTTATCATAAAAAATGCTGTTCAGAAACCAGAGAAAAATGCGGATTATATCGTGGTTCTGGGTGCGAGAGTAAATGGAACTCGAGTTACATTAAATTTAAAATATCGTCTTGATGTGGCGATTGATTATCTAAATGAAAATACACGAACAAAGGTTGTTGTATCTGGTGGTCAGGGAAAAGGTGAGGATATAACAGAGGCAAAAGCCATGTCAGATTATCTTATAAAAAACGGAATAAAAAGTGATAGAATAATCTTTGAGGACAAATCAGAAAACACGAGCGAGAATCTCGAATATTCGGCGGAGATTATTGGCAGCAAAACAAAAAAGATTGTTATTGTCAGTAATGATTTTCATATTTACAGGGCAAAATGCATAGCAAAGAAAATGGGTTATACAGATGTGAGTGGTGCAAGTGCAAAAACAAAGCCGATTACGATACCTAACAGTTTTGTCAGAGAAGCATTTGCGGTTGTTAAATATAAGATTTTTAATCAGATCTGAGTGGGAAAAATATATAAAGCAGTAAAAAGGCAAAGTAGTACAACTATATGTGAGAAAAAATATTTTGGGAAATATATACATGAATGAGGTTGTAGAAATGAAATACAATAGCTTAGAGAAAAAGAAGGACATAAAAAGAGGAGTACAGGATGGAATACCGATAGCACTTGGGTATCTGTCGGTTAGTTTTGCTTTTGGAATAATGGCGGTATCGGCGGGACTGGCTGCATGGCAGGCGATACTTATCTCGGTTGCCAATGTGACATCAGCGGGACAGTTTGCGGGTGTTGAGATTATGGCAACATGCGGTGGTCTTGTCGAGATGGCATTGACTCAGCTTGTCATAAACATAAGATATGCACTTATGTCATTGTCTCTTGCTCAGAAAGTGGACAGTACATTTAAGAAACCGACACGAATGGCAGTGAGTTTTTGCGTCACGGATGAAATATTTGCGGTTTCAGTCAGCCGTAACAAGACGATAAGCAAGTATTACATGCTTGGAATAATATCTGTTTCATATGTCGGATGGATAGCCGGAACAGCGTTTGGAGCAGTACTTGGCGGCGTTCTTCCGGCAGTTATAAGTGATGCACTCGGTATAGCGATATACGGAATGTTTTTAGCAATAATTCTCCCGGCGGCAAGGGATGACAGCCGCTATCTCAAGGTAATAATAATTGCAGTCATTTTAAGCTGTATGTTTAAGTGGTTTCCTGTTTTGAACAAGGTATCATCAGGTTTTGTGATAATAATATGTGCCGTTATAGCATCGGCAGCCGGAGCATTGCTTTATCCGATTGATGATGCAGAGGAAATGGAGGGGAATAAATGAATACAAAGACATTTTTTATATATCTTATAGTAATGGCAGGAGTTACATATCTTATCAGAGCAATACCTCTGACGGCGTTTAGTGGGAAAATAGAAAACAGATTTATCAAATCGTTTTTGGCGTATGTTCCATATGCTGTGCTCGGCGCAATGACATTTCCGGCAATAATTTATTCGACGGCGGATTTGATTTCGGGAATAGCAGGAACTATAGTCGGTGTGTTCTTTGCGTATAGAAGAAGGAGCCTGCTTACTGTTGCCGTAGCAGCCTGTGTTGCAGTGCTTTTGGTTTCGATGGTCGAATTGGTGTAGGGAAAGTACTCCTTTTCAAAATTCGTTGCAGGCGAAATTATTAACAGGACACAAAAAGTTCACAAAATTTATTAGCACTCACTCTTGACGAGTGCTAATAAAAGTGATATAACATAATCAGAACAAAGGAAGGGAACAAAAAGAAGAAAAGAATTTCAATCATACAATTGAATTTGAAGATTGAAATAAAAAAGAAATCTTCTGAGTTGCTGAAACATCCCGGTTCCATGAAACAAGGTAATAAAGCATATATGAAAAGGAGAGATGACTTATGTTAATGCCTAGTATTTTTGGAGAAAATTTGTTTGATGATTGGTTTGATGAGTTTCCATTTTATGATTTCGACAAGAGCATGAAAAATACCGAGAAGAAGTTATATGGTAAAAAAGCAGGAAGAATCATGAAAACTGATATTAAAGAGAAAAAAGATGGTTATGAGCTTGAAATTGATTTGCCTGGCTTTACTAAAGATGAAATAAATGCTTCTATTGAGGACGGTTATTTAACTATCAGTGCAGCTAAGGGTCTTGATAAGGACGAAAAAGAGAAAGAAAGCGGAAGATATATTCGCAAAGAGCGTTATGCAGGAGCATGCCAGAGAAGTTTCTATGTTGGTGAGGCTGTTAAACAGGAAGATGTTAAAGCTGAATTTAAACACGGTATTTTGAAACTTTTTGTTCCGAAAAAAGAGCCTGAGAAGAAAGTAGATGAACATAAATATATTGCAATTGAAGGATAACAACTTCAAACATTATTAAAAAAAATAATAGCCACAGAAAATCACGATTTTATCGTGTTTTCTGTGGCTGTTTTTTATATAATTACAAAAAACAAGAAAAATATTCTTTATCAATCTTTGCGTTAAAAAGCCACAGCGAGAATAATTCAAGCAGAAACATTGTTGACAAAAATAAATGGAGATATTATCTTACAAATAGGGTAGAGAAATATAGGGTAGAGAGAAAACATGTCTATTTATTGTTATTGAGAGGTGATTAAAAGTATGAAAAGATTATTTGTTTCTATGATAGCGACGATAGTGTTTATAACGGTAATTGGAGCGTTATCAAGGCAATTTGTAAATCGGAATTTTGCAAAAGAGACATCTGTAAGTGATACAACAAATATGTCATCTGGTTTAGCAGCAAAATATGAAAACATATGTGAGAAAGCAATAAATATTGGCAATAGCAGCCAAAAATTGATTATTAGCCAAAATGAAAATGATGTAACAGATACCAATATTACTTTAAACGGAAAAAAGGTTATGTTAAAAAGAGTTGCTATAGGAGCCGGGTATGCGCATCCTGATATAAAATTAGCAGATGTTACGGGGGATGGCAGAAAAGAAATTGTAATGTTTTTAGAAGGTGGTGCGTCTGGAGTATCGTGCGATATTCAAATATTTGGAAAGACAAATGGAGAATGGTCGGAAATATCTACGCCTGACTCGCTATGGGAAGATAACGATGTTTCAATATCTGCTGATAGAGAAAAAAATTTAGTTGTGGAAGTTTCGGCAGTAGATTTTCGACAACAAGTTTGTAGTAAACAAGATGTGCCCGGAAAAAAATTAGAAGGTATAGTAGGAATACGAAAATGTAAAATAGAAAATGGGAAAATACAAATAGGTGATGATATTTCGATTGGAACAGTAGGAAATAAGATAGGTGAGATTGTTCAGACATTGAAATACGATAAAAAAAATAATCAATTCATATACGATAAAATTAAGTATAAAAGTACTAACTAATACCTAAAGCGGTGAAGCTCCTAATTTGTGAATTCAGCATTCTCTTATAAATGCTGGTTTTATTTTTGGTTTCAGTGATAGGGTTCTAAAGTTTACCTCTATAGCATACCTTGAATAAGATACAAATGTACAGGTACATATATTGTACCGCATGGATGTGTCTGTTAGTCAGGTATGTTATGGAGGTGTTTTTTTATGGGAATGGATGAGAAAGTTGATGAAGTGCTTAAACAATATGAGCTTGATATAAGAACAAGAAGGCGTGTCAGAGGTTCGGTGGTTATCGAGAGTGGAGACAGGTTTTATGTTGTGAAACCATATCTTGGAGATGAGACAAAAATATTTTTCGAGGAAAACGTAAAAGAACGGTTGGTCGAAAATGGATATGAATATGTAGACATTGCTTTGAAAAATAATTCTGAAAAATATATAAGTGATGACCCATGTGGCGGAAAATGGGTAGTTAGAAGATGGTTTAAATCACAGGAATGTGACATAAAAGATGAAAAACAGGTTTGCATGGCAGCATCACATCTTGCGTATTTACATAAATATATGAGACTTTCTACGGATTTGGCTATCAAATTAAACACATCTAAAATTGATATTATTTCTATGTTTGAAAAACACAACAATGAAATGAAGCGTGTAAATAGTTATATTAAAGCAAAAAAGAAGAAAAACCGCATGGAAATAAGTATTTTGAACTCGTTTAAGGAATTTTACAATCAGGGATTAGAAGCACTTGAGTATATTAAAAAATGCAATGCGGATAAATTATGTGAAAAGACAATCAGTGAAAACAGAATAATTCATGGAAGTTATAATTATCATAATATTTCATTTGCAGGAGAAAATATAATTACATCTAATTTTGAAAAAGCGGCAGTGGGGCTTCAGGTTACGGACCTTTATGACTGGATTAGAAAAACCATGGAAAAAAACAGCTGGAACAGTGACATGGGTATATCAATTGTTACGGCATATATTAACAGCAGGGAAATGGAAACGGGTGAACTGGAAATGTTATATGCACTTTTGATGTATCCGGAGAAATATTGGAAACTGGTTAATTTTTATTATAATGGCAAAAAGACGTGGATTTCGGAAAAAAATTATGAAAAACTTGAAAAAATAAGGAATCAGGAAAGTGACAGACAAAAATTTATCGCTAAGATAAAAGATTTGACAGTTTGACTTTTTTTTTAAGCAGTTTTGAGGTATAATCAAAAGGTACAGTGTAGGTCAGAAAAAGCAGGCTGTGCACTGACTTTTTGATTTGGGGGGATATATTGATGTACAAAAGTATAAGGTTCAGGCTGATATGCCTAATGCTTATAATTATGGCTTTTGCGGGGGTCTTGATGGGATGTGGAAAGTCCTCAAATTACCAAAAAGGTCAGCAGCAGACAGCTGAACCTATAGAAACACAGAGCTTCACAGGAATTATTACACGCATAGATAAAAAACTCAGGCAGATTTCAGTCAGAGAAATTGATACGGATGTTGACACTATCATGAACTATGATGCATCTTCTGAGATTACTGATAAGTATAAAGAAGAGATTGATGGGGATGAGCTTGAGCTGGGTCAGATAATGGAAACCACATACAGAACGGATGACGCAAGAGTTGTCTCCATGAAAGTGCCGGATGATGCGTGGGAATACAGTGATGTAGATAAGTTTACTTTTGATACTGAGGAGTGTTCAATGGAAGTTGCAGGAGAGCTTTATCAGTATTCCGAACAGACATATTTTGGCTCTATTGATGATAAAAAGATAGATATGCTGGAACTCAGTGATAAGGACAAACTTACGGTACGCGGAGTAGGATACAAAGTGTACTCTGTTGTGAGAACGGAGGGACACGGTTATATACATTTGTTAAATTACAGTGATTTTTTGGGCGGTATGATAAATATTGATGATGATATAATATTGCCTGTTACAAAAAATATGCTTATAACAGTCAGCTGTGGAACATATCGTATCACGATAAGCAAGGGTGCGGCAAAAGCAAGTAAGACTGTCACGGTGAAAGAGGACAAGGAGAGTACGCTTGATTTTAGTGATTACAGAAAAAGCGTGAAGAATGTCGGAAGTGTACGTTTCAATGTTGACCCGCAGGGTGCAGACTTGTTTATAAACGGAACAAGAATTGATTACAGCAAACCAATTTCTTTAAATTATGGAACATATTCTGTTACGGCAAGTTTAAATGGCTATAATACTTATACCGGACGGCTTACTGTTGCAGAGGCGGACAAGACCATAAATATAAGTCTTGAGCCGAAAGAAGATACTGCATCGGCAGCTACACAGTCTCCTGAGAGTACAGCGGCAGCCACGGCAGCACCGACGGCAACAGCAAAAAGCCAGACAAGAAAAATTGATAGTAAACATACCATATCAGTAACTGCACCGGAGGGCGCAGAGGTTTATCTGGACAATGTTTATAAGGGAATTGTTCCCTGCAAGTTTACAAAAGTTATAGGCTCACAGACGATTACTTTGAGCAAGACAGGTTATGAGACAAAAAGCTACTCAATTGATATTCTGGATGATGATAAGAATGCAAAACTTTCATTTTCGGATTTGATTGAGGATGCTGATAAATAAATATAAAATGAGCAGAAATAGGAGGATATACAAGATGGATTACAAAGAGATTTATGAGTCATGGCTTTCAAACCCTTACTTTGATGAGGAGACAAAAGCTGAACTTAAAGCTATAGCAGATGATGACAACGAAATTAAGGAACGTTTTTATCAGGACCTTGAGTTTGGTACAGCCGGACTTAGAGGTGTTATCGGTGCCGGTACAAACCGTATGAACATCTATACAGTACGCAAGGCTACACAGGGACTTGCTAATTATATTATAAAAGCGGGCAAGCAGTCGCAGGGAGTTGCTATAGCATATGACTCACGTCATATGTCACCTGAATTTGCAGATGAAGCTGCACTTTGTCTTGCGGCAAATGGAATCAAGGCATATGTATTTGAATCACTCAGACCTACACCAGAACTTTCATATGCGGTAAGAGAGCTTAAATGTGTTGCAGGAATAAATGTTACAGCAAGTCACAATCCGCCTGAGTATAATGGCTATAAAGTGTACTGGGAAGATGGTGCTCAGATTACACCGCCTCATGATACAGGTATTATGGATGAAGTTAAAGCTGTTACGGATTACAACACAGTTAAGACAATGGCTAAGGAAGATGCTGTTAAACAGGGATTATATCAGCAGATTGGCAAGGATATAGATGATAAATATATTGAAGAGCTTAAAAAACAGGTTATCCATTGGGACAGCATTAAAGAGATGGGAGACAAGCTTAAAATTGTTTATACACCTCTTCACGGTACAGGAAACATTCCGGCAAGACGTGTTCTTGAAGAACTTGGATTTAAAAATGTTTATGTTGTGCCTGAACAGGAACTTCCGGACGGAGATTTCCCAACTGTAAGTTATCCGAATCCTGAGGCAGCAGAAGCATTTGAACTTGCACTTAAACTCGCAAAAGAAAAAGATGCGGACCTCGTTCTTGCAACTGACCCGGATGCAGACAGACTTGGTGTTTATGTAAAAGATACAAAGTCAGGTGAGTACATTACACTTACCGGAAATATGTCAGGCTGCCTTCTTGCTGATTATGAGATTTCTCAGATTAAGGAAACAAAGGGACTTCCTGATGACGGAAAACTTATCAAGACAATTGTTACATCAAATCTTGCAGATGAGATTGCTAAATATTATGGAGTAGAGCTTATAGAAGTTCTTACAGGATTTAAATATATAGGACAGCAGATACTTAATTTTGAGACAACAGGTAAAGGTACATATCTGTTTGGATTTGAGGAGAGTTACGGATGCCTTATCGGTACTCATGCAAGAGATAAGGATGCTATCGTTGCAACTATGGCTCTTTGTGAGGCAGCAGCTTACTATAAGACAAAGAATATGACACTCTGGGATGCAATGATTGCAATGTATGAGAGATACGGATATTGCAAGGATGGCGTAAAAGCAGTTACCATGAAAGGTATTGAGGGACTTGCAAAAATTCAGGAAATCATGTCAGACCTTCGCAAGAATCCGCCTAAGGAAATTGATGGACACAAGGTACTTTCATTTAGGGATTATCAGGCAGATACTATTACTGACCTTGCAACAGGTGAGGTTAAACCTACAGGCCTTCCAAAGTCAAATGTACTTTATTTTGATATGGAAGATAATGTATGGATGTGTGTAAGACCTTCAGGAACAGAGCCAAAGATTAAATTCTACTATGGTGTTGTCGGAACATCTCTTGAAGATGCAGATAAAAAATCTGAGCAGATGGCAAAAGCTGTTGACGATTTGATTTAAGCACATTTTAATTATCAATCAAAATTATGATGCAGGGGTCAAAAGGGATTTTGACCTTGGCATCAAATTATTAAAGGAAGAGTGGGTACAAAATGTCCGCTTTTCCTAAAAAAGATTTGGGGGAAAGCGTATGCAGGAAAAGATGGACCAGTGGATAAACTGGGTTGAATATGATGAACTGCTTGAGGGCAGACATAATGCACCGCATAATTTACTGGGATTGCACAGCTTTGGCAGAGGTCAGGTTTTTACTATATACAGACCTGAAGCTGAGAGAGTTTTTATAACTGATATGTCGGGAAAAAATGAACTTGAATTAGAAGAAATAGGTGAGAGTTCAGGATTTTTTGGAAAATATATTCCAAGAAAGAATTACAGAGCTCCATACAAAGTGAAAGTTCAGTATTCTGAAAATGATATTATTGAATATGTAGATCCATATTGTTTTGAACCACAGATTGGTGATGAGGATTTATATTATTTTGCAGAGGGCAAACATTACGAAATATATAAAAAATTAGGTGCGCATCCTATGACTATAAATGGCGTAAAAGGCACATATTTTGCAGTATGGGCACCTCATGCAAGAGCGGTAAGTGTAGCAGGAAGTTTCAATATGTGGGATGGAAGAATTCATCTTATGAGAACACTTCAGGTTTCGGGTGTTTATGAATTGTTTATTCCTGGGGTTGAGCCCGGGGCAATTTATAAATATCAGATACTTACAAGAACAGGTGAAGTTCTTATGAAATCAGACCCGTATGCGAATTGTTCAGAACTTCGCCCTGCAAATGCATCTGTTGTTGCGGATATAAGTGGCTTCAAATGGAATGATACAAAGTGGATGCGTGAGCGTGAAAAGAAAGACAGGGACGAGCTTCGCAGAGAGCCTATGGCAATATATGAAGTTCATATCGGTTCGTGGCGTAAAAAGGATGACGGAACGGAAGATGGATTTTATACTTATCGTGAAATGGCACCTATGCTTGCGGAGTATGTTAAAAAGATGGGCTATACCCATGTTGAGCTTATGGGTATAGCAGAGCATCCGTTTGACGGTTCATGGGGATATCAGGTGACCGGATATTATGCACCTACAAGAAGATACGGAACACCTAAAGATTTTATGTATTTTGTTGATTATATGCATGAAAAAGGCATTCATGTAATTCTTGACTGGGTACCGGCGCATTTTCCTAAAGATGAACATGGTCTTGGAAGATTTGACGGACAGCCTCTTTATGAACATCCTGATCCGAGAAGGGGCGAGCACCCTCATTGGGGCACTTACATCTTCAATTATGGCAAGAGAGAGGTTGAGAATTTCCTTGTTGCAAATGGACTTTTCTGGCTCAAGGAGTTTCATGTTGACGGACTTAGAGTTGATGCGGTTGCATCGATGTTATATCTTGATTATGGAAAAGATGATGGAGAGTGGCTTCCAAATGAAAAAGGCGGCAATGAAAATTACGACGCCATAAATCTTTTCAGACATATGAATGAACAGTTTGAGAAACAATGTCCGGGAACCGAGATAATAGCTGAGGAGTCAACTGCGTGGGCAGGTGTTACATCACCGGTTTCAATGAACGGTCTTGGATTTTTATTTAAATGGAATATGGGATGGATGAATGATTTCCTTGAGTATATGAAGCTTGACCCTTATTTCAGAGCAAATAATCACGGCAAATTGACTTTCAGCATGCAATATGCATATAGTGAGAACTTTATTCAGGTACTTTCTCATGACGAGGTTGTTCATGGAAAATGTTCAATGATAGAGAAAATGCCCGGTGAATACGAGGAGAAATTTGCCAATCTTCGTACAGCGTATGGATTTATGTACGGTCATCCGGGAAAGAAGCTTCTTTTTATGGGACAGGAATTTGCACAGTTTAGAGAGTGGAGTGAAAAACGCAGTCTTGACTGGGAACTTCTTGATTATGATATGCACCAGAAGATGCAGGCGTATGTCAGAGAGCTCAATAAACTTTATGAAAAATATGATGCAATGTATGTGAATGACTGTGAGCCTATTGGTTTTGAGTGGATGAGCTGCGACAATGCCGACATGAGTACAGTGAGCTTTGTGCGGCGTGGAAGTTCTGCAAAAAATCAGTTATTATTTGTGTGTAACTTTACACCGGTATCATATGAGAAATATCGTACAGGAGTGCCGTGTGCAGGAGATTATGTGAAAGTTTTATCGTCTGATGATGAAAAGTTCGGAGGAACAGGAGCAAACATTAAAAAGACAATAAAAGCGGAAAAAATTGAATGCGAAAGAAAAGATTATTCTATAGAATTTAATCTTCCGCCAATGTCCGTTACAGTATTTAAGTTTGATTATAAATAATAAAGTTTAATTTAAAAAGCAGTAGAAAACAAATTGTTAATAATGTTTTCTGCTGCTTTTTTGTATCAAAATTATTGTAAAACTATATGTTTGGCAGTTACATATCCGACATATGATTTACTTGAGTCGGAATATCTTACTTTATAAAAACTTAGCAATCCGACTTTTTTGGTGCTGAGAACAGCCACGTATGAGCCTGACGGAACATTAACTATTGCATTTGTAATAGATTTTGCTTCTTTAAGCAGTTTAGTTGAAGTTTTAGCTGTTCCACCTTTATAATATTTTAACTTTGAATCAGCCGGCAGCCAGCAATTGTATTTTTTGTTTTTTGTATAATAGTACATATGTAAAAATGTCGTATTATTTTTATAAGTGGTTTTGCCCGTATATTCAAGTATGAATTTTTTGGGAAGTGTTTTAAGTGTATCTGCCTGAGCAGAAGGCTTCTTTAAAAGTTTCAAAGAAGATGTTGTTATGGCTGCTTTGTGCTGCATGGCAGAAACCGTAAGTGAAAGATAATTGCTGTACAGTTTTTTTGCTGACTTTGAATTTACACTTCTTATTTTATAATAATATTCGTGGTAATTTTCGACGTTGCTATCAACGTATTTTTGCGTTTTTACATTGTTTATTGTTTTGACTTTCTTGTATTTTCCATCATAAAAATCTTTTCTGTATATTTCAAATCCGGTTGCATTTTTCGGAGCAGTCCATTTGAGCGTAATTGATTTTGATGTTGAAACAGCCTTAAATGGTTTTGGAGCACTTATTTTTGTAGTCGAAGCAGGAGTTGTTGTGGGTTTAACGGTAGGCTTGGCAGTCGGTTTAACAGTAGGCTTTACGGTCGGTTTAGCGGTCGGCTTAACAGTAGGCTTAGTAGTCGGTTTAGCAGTAGGCTTTGGTGTATTAGTTGGGGTTATGACAGGTGATGAGGTAGCTTCTGCTGTATCTATACTTTTTTTGGTATACCAAAAGTTGCAATCGACTTTTCCTGTTATGCCGTTCACTTTTCCGCTGCTTGTATACTGCCAGTATTCATAGCTGTTTGCGTATGTTGTCTTTGTGGTATAGTTTGCAAGCCATACTTTATAAGTGTTTCCGATTGTTTTGCCGTTTATTAGACTTGATAAATCACTTTTGTTTGCATATACAAGAGGGGTATATCCGGCTTTTTTTACGGCAGCACAAAAAGCCTTTACATTTGCCGTTGCTTCTGCTTTGGTTAATTTCGCATTATACATTCTTCCGATAGGATTTTTGCCGTCAGTTGGGTATTCATAATCGATAGCAACAGGAAGTGTTATATTATAATCCTTTATTTTACTTATGCAAAATTCGGCTTCTTCGCGTGCTTCATCGGTTGTAAGAGCTTCGGTGAAATAATAAACACCGACTTTAATTCCGGCAGCCAGAGCACCTTCGATGTTAGCTTTATAATTAGGATCGGTACATAAAGTACCGGATTTTCCGTATCCTCTGTAACCGACACGGACAATGACAAAATCGACACCGTCCTTTTTTACTTTATCCCAATTTATGTCGCCATTATATTTTGAAACATCTATTCCATTGTAGATATTATAGTTTTTAAAAATGTCGTTGTGGGTGTAGGTTGAACTTGTAAATGGGCTTTTGCCTGTAATAGCGGCAGAAACGTGTGTGTTGTTTAAAAAATATGTTGTATCTGAAAATAAAAAGACTGATTGCATAATCAATGAACATATCAGTAATTTTGATAAAAATTTCTTTTTCATGTGTGTCCTCCGTAGTTTGAATTTTATGTTACCGTTATAACAAAAATCAATTATTAATTATTCGCTGTCAGTATAAACGGTAACGATTATATACTACAGTATATTTGTATGCTGTGTCAAAAAGATGTAAAGAATTAGATGTTGACTTTGAAAAAATAAGATGTTAGAATAAAACAAACGTTTGGAACAAAAGTTCGGAAGAGGGGTGGAGCAATGGTACTGGAAAATGATATGAGTCTTATGAAAAAATTACAGATTTTATCAGATGCGGCTAAATATGATGTGGCGTGTACATCAAGCGGAGTACATCGTGACGGAGTAAAAGGCGAGCTGGGAAATGCTGTATCATGTGGAATTTGTCACAGTTTTGCAGCTGATGGAAGATGCATATCTTTACTCAAGATACTTTTTACGAATGAATGTATCTACAATTGCAAATACTGTATAAACCGTGTATCAAATGATGTACCGAGAACTTCATTTACACCGGAAGAAGTCTGCCGTCTCACCATGGAGTTTTATCGCAGAAATTATATAGAAGGTTTATTTTTGAGTTCAGGTATTTTATATTCACCTGATTATACTATGGAACTGATATGTAAGACTTTGCATGATTTAAGAGTGGTTCATAGATTTAATGGTTATATACATTGCAAAGCTATTCCGGGTGCTTCGCAGGAACTTGTAGAACTTGCGGGGTGGTATGCTGACAGGATGAGTGTAAATCTTGAACTTCCGACAGAGGCTGGATTAAAAGAACTGGCTCCAAATAAATCAAGAAAAAATATATTGACACCTATGAGACAGATTCAGCTCGGAATGGCAGAGAGTATGGAAAAACTTGGCATGAAAGGCGGAAACAGGAGTGCGTATTGGCATACATCGAAGAGGCTGGGACGCCATATGGATGATGCTCTGACAAAAAAGGATTATAGTCTGCTGAAAAAGGATAGGGGACAGTTAGAGTTTGTTGGAGGAGAATATGAGAAAGCAGATAGAATGCAGGTATCCATATTGCCAAAGCAGAAAACAGATTTTCAGAAAAATACCAATATTCTGCCTGAGGTACCGGACAGAGGCGGTGCACTTACTATGTGGAATAAAGCCGAAACAAACAGGGGGTTTGTTCCGGCGGGTCAGAGTACACAGATGATTATAGGAGCTACAGGTGAGAGTGATTTTGAAATTATATCTGTATCTGAGGCTTTGTACAAGAAATTTGATTTAAAAAGAGTATTTTATTCTGCATTCATAAATGTAAATAATGACAGTACACTTCCGGCATTGGAGAAAGACCCGCCGCTTCGCAGAGAGCATAGGTTATATCAGGCGGATTGGCTTCTCAGGTATTACGGATTTGAAGCTAATGAACTGCTGTCTGAAAAAAGACCGTTTTTTAACACATATCTTGACCCGAAATGTGATTGGGCACTTGGACATTTAGAAGATTTTCCTGTCGAGATAAATACGGCAGATTATGATACGCTTCTTAGAGTTCCGGGAATTGGTGTTAAATCAGCAGGGCGCATAGTCAGAGCTAGAAAAACGGGACAGCTTGATTTTGATACTTTAAAGAAGATAGGAGTTGTCTTAAAGCGTGCAGTGTTTTTTATAACATGCAATGGAAAGATGATGTACAACTTTTTGAAAGTGGATGAGGATTATATTACGAGAAATCTCGTGGCAAATGAAGGCGATATTATGAAAGGTTTCGGACAGGATATAACATATAAGCAGCTTACGTTGTTTGATGATTTTTCGCTTGGCTAGTGTGCTGTATCAATGACTTTCGGTGAAAATTAACTTTTTGATATATTTGTCAAAAATGCGATTATGAGAGTGCATGTCAAAAAACGCAGGCGTAACGGGCTACGGCGAGGATGTTTGGCATGTGTTATTGAAATTGTAAAAAGGGAGGGAAAAAACAGGATATGGAAGAAAAGAATATTCGCATATACAGATGCTCGGATGATGAGGTGGGGGTATTCAGTGCTATATATGAAGCGGGAATATCCGGTTATGGACATAAATATATACGCATCCAGCCACAGTCGGACAGATATATGTATAGTATGGAACTGTTTGCAGAGTATGTAGATGTAGAAAGTTCTGAAAAAAAGATGAATGCTGTTCTCAGTGCCGTAAAGGAAAAAATATCAAATGAAGTATATGAGTATGTTATGAAAGCTATTGTAAGCGATGATTCACGCAGGGGAGATATTATATATCAATTTATAACATATGGATTTACAATAGGTGAAAAAGTCGTTATGGCAGTTCAGTTTCAGGAAGTTTCGGACATGTTTACTCTTGTGAGAAGTGTTCAAAATGAGGCACATAGATATATAGAGATACTTCGGTTTAAAGAAGTTGTTCACAAACCGCCGCTTTTGCTTGCTGTGATAGAACCAAAGAATGACATAGCAGCACATATTGCAAATCATTTTGCTGACAGGTTTAATAATGAATGGTTTATAATATATGATGCAAGGCACCATAAAGCGGTATTTCATGATGTTTCAGGAAGATGGGAAGTACGTTTGCTGACAAGAGATGAAGAGGAAAAGATATGTGAGCTTCATGAAACGAAGGAAGAATATTCTGAGTTATGGAGAGTTTTTTTCGATAGCATTGCAATAAAAGAAAGAGAAAATAAGAAACTTCAGATGGAGAATCTTCCTATTGAGTATAGGAAAAATATGACAGAATTTATAGTTTAAGGCAATTATATGTCAAAATTCGGTTTTATAAAAATAAAATTGTTTTTTGTTTAGAATGATATAAAATGAAGCTTATTTTCTGGAAATCTTGTGAAAATGGTTGTATAGGATACGAAATGCATATAAAAAAAGAGAAAAACGGTGAAATATTATGCAGATTAACGATACCATTAGCGTTTCTGTTCTGTTAATATGTAATTTGTTATAGGAAATTATAGCTGAGTTTTAGTAAAAACTAAACTATTTTTCCTTATAAAAAATATCCCCTATATATAGGGAGAGGAGGATAAGTTAATGAGATTAACACAGGGAACAAAAAAAGCGCTTTCATTAGCTCTTTCAGCAGCATTGGTTATTACAGGTGCAAGTTTTGAGGGAACAAAAAGTGCAGCAGCAGACACTACAACAAACACAACAGTAGCCAGCGGTTCGGCAGTAACAAGTGCACCGGCTATTACAAGCGCACCAGCAATAACAAGTGCACCGGCAGTTACAGAGACACCGGAAGTGACAAGTGCACCAGCAGTTACAGAAACACCAGCACCAACAAACACACCAGCAGTAAAAGTAACAGTTGCAAAAAAAGCTGTTTCAGTTGCACCTGGAAAAACAACAACAGTTAAGTACACATCAAATGCGACAGTTAAAGTTTCAAGCAGCAACAAGGCTGTAACAGTTAAGGTTAACAAGACTAAAAAGACAGTTACAATTTCTGCTAAATCTACAGCAACTATGGGTTCTACAGCTACAGTAACTCTTAAAGCAGGTACTAAGAAAGCTACAATAAAAGTAACAGTTGCAAAGAGTGCAAATGTTAAAAAGAATAAGACAGTTAAATATTCAGTTGCACTTGCAAAAGTAACTAAGAAAGTTAAGACAAATAAGATTAAGATTACTGTAAAGAATAAGAAGATTGCAAAAGTAACAGTTAAGAAAACTGCTAAGGGTCAGATTACATATAGTGTAAAAGGACTTAAAAAAGGAAAGACAACTGCTACAATCAAATATGGTAAGAAATCTGTAAAAGTTAGTGTGGTTGTAAAATAATTGACCGGGTTGAAGTAAATTAAAGCTGAAAGCGATTTGACAAAACAAAAGCCTGGTAAAAAGAGCGTGTCTGTAGACACGCTCTTTTTTGGTACATTTTTTTAATCTACTGGAAATCCCATGAAAAAAATAAAATCTTTTGTAAATATACATTAAAATGACATAAAAATATACTAAAAAACATGTACAATATATCTAAAAATTAGGATATAAATGTTAAGAAGATTGTAATAAAATATGTACATACTATGAATGTTAGTGATGAAATGAGAGGAGAGAGCAAGGTATGAGGAAATCTTATTCAAACAGATTATTGTCATTGGCATTAGTGGCAGTTATGGCATTTAGCAGTGTTTTGGCTGGAAATGTTACCAGGCAGTCAGCACAGGCGGCAAGCAAAAAAGTTACATTAAAATTTAAGAAAAGTTCTTATACAGTTAAAGAAAAGAAAACTTTATCTTTAAAGAGCCAGATTACAAAAAAGAATATAAGTAAAGTTAAAAAGCTTGTATGGACTTCAAAGAATAAGAAAATTGCAACAGTTTCGGCAAAGGGAATTGTTACAGGTGTGAAAGCGGGAAACACAGTTGTTACCTGCAAAGTACAGTACAAAGCTGCAGGCAAGAAAACATATCAGACAAAGACCATTCAGACAAAGGTCAAAGTCAGTGCAGTCAGTTCTGCAGATGAGAAGTTCACTGTAAAATGGAATGATAAATCAAATATCGGACCTGAGAGGACTGTTTCTATTGCCGGGGGAACATCGGACAGCATGACAGTCAAAGACAATGGTGAGATGCGTAAAGATTTATCGACACAGTATCTTATCAAAAACGAGATGGGAACCGGTATCAATCTTGGAAATACTATGGAGGCTACAAAGGCAATAGACGAGATTGATAACTTTAAAGAAGCTACAGATTTTGAACAGGCATGGAGTGCACCGATAACTACACAGAAGTATATAGACAGTGTACATAGTTATGGATTTAATACAATTCGTATTCCGGTAGCATGGTCAAATATGATATCTAAAGACGGAAATTATACTATCAGCGATAAGATGCTTGGAAGGGTAGAAGAAATTGTAAACTATGCATTGAACAATGGTATGTATGTAATTATCAATGACCATTATGATTATGGATGGTGGGGAATGTTTGGCTCGAGTGATGATACTATCAGAGCAAAGGCATGGAAAAAGTATGAGGCGATTTGGACGCAGATTTCAGAGCGTTTTAAAAATTATTCAGACCATTTGATTTTTGAATCAGCCAACGAGGAACTTACAAATCATATAAATGATGCAAACCTAGGTTTGAATACAGCGATAAATCCGAAAACAGAGACTTATGACGGAAATTATCTGAAAGGAACATTGACACTTGAGGAGTGTTACGAAACAGCAAACAAGATAAATCAGACATTTGTCAATGTTGTAAGAAAGTCCGGTGGAAATAATGAATATCGTCATCTTTTGATTGCCGGATTTGGAACAGACATCAATAATACATTAAGTAGCAACTATGTGATGCCGACAGATACAGTAGAAGGAAATGGCAACACAAAGCTTAGCGTATCAGTACACTATTATAACCCGTGGGAATTCTGTGGAGATGGCATGAGCGGTGCCACATACACTGAAAAAGACAAGGAAGCGACAGAAAAACAGTTTGCTAAATTAAAGAAGTTTACAGATCAGGGATATGGTGTGATAGTTGGAGAGTTTGGTGTATGCAATCCTTTACAGGATGGTGTAACTAAATGGCTTCAGGACACTATGGAGATAGCAGCTAAGAATGGCTGTATTCCTCTCTTGTGGGATACGCCGGGCACATACTTTGACCGTGAAGCATGTGTTATGCAGTTTAAAGATGTTGCAGAAATGTATAATTCTATTACAGGAGCCAGTGGAGACACAAATATAAATTCCAATACAGGTTTTGTGAAGGCAGATGTAAATTACTATACAACATTGCCTGAAAGTGCAAAACAGGTATTCCAGTGGAAAGGTGAATGGAAGAAAAATGATGGAAGCAATATCGGATTAGATGGAAATCTTGTAACATCATCAGGTATAGAGCAGTTTATCAAGACTGAGAGTGTTAGTGAGAATGAGCAGATAACTTTCAACGATTGGGGGTATCAATCTTTCTTAAAACTTGATTGGTCAAAATATAAAAACCCTGTTGTATATTGTACATTCAAAGAAGATACTGCAGATGCAGTAGGAGAAGTACAATTTGCGACAACAAAGAAAATAAATGGTTCTATTAAGGATACGGTTACTTTGGATTATGAAGCTTGGAATGGTAAATATGTTTCAATTCCGGGAAGCATATTAAATACTTTACAGACAGACACAGAAAGAAAATATATGTATTTTACATTTGGAAATGCTCCGGTAGTCACAAGCATTACGGTTTATAATTTAGGAGAATAAAGTTACAAAGGTTACGCTTACATATTTCTAATGTTTTAATGTGTTTAGTATTTAGTGAAGTGTTGTGCAAAGTGTTACAAAATGTCAAAATAATATTTGTAGAAATTGTGCAACATAGTTGAAAAAGATATAAACATTTGATATATTATCTAATGTTTAAATATATGTATATAAATGAAGGTGTGATGGGGACTTTTATTAAATAACAAAGTTTCGGTAAATATGTTATAGCATTTGTTTATATACAAAGACTCAATAATTTTAATTGATAAGGAGGAATTTGAAAATGAGAAAACAGACAAAGAAAATTTTGTCTATCGTTATGTCTGCTGCATTAGCAATCACAGCAGGAGCAGGCATTAATTTGACAAAGTCATCAGCAGCAGATACAAAGCCAAACTTTAAGGCGGAGTTATGGAGCTTTGGAACATTTGCCGACTGGGCAGGTGCAGCAAGTGATACAGTAGAGGTTAAAGATTTTGGTGAGTATACTCTTACAGGAGAAGCAACAAAAGACCTTGCTGATTTGTTTAAATCAGACAATGGTACAGCTGTAGTTCTTGGTACTTCTAAAGAGTACAGTGCAGCAGTAGCAGAGACAGGTATTGATAACTTTGAAGTTGTTGGTAAGAGCATTCAGATTAATGATGGAGACATCATTCCTTGGAATGTTACCCCTTCTGACTGGGACGGTGCCCGTATGGTTATCCACAATGCTTGGAATGCCGATATTGATTTCAAGACAGATAAAGTAGCTCCTATAAAAACAGGAGATAAGATTAAAGTAACATTTGAGGTAAAAGCAAAAGATGCTTCAGCAGATACATCAACACCAGGTGCAATTGCAACACCGGCACCGGCAGGATCACCTACAGATGCTGATTTAGTAGGTACAGCACAGCTTGACTCACAGGCTAACGGATGGTGTGGAAACGATGATTGTACAAATGTTAAGGCTGATATAAAAGGTGCCGGAACATACACAGTATCTTCTACATGGGAAGAAGTTCAGGAAGATCCTCAGGCTTATTGTGCATTGACAATTGCTGATCTTAAGGACATTGCAGCTTATGTTACATTTAAAGATGTTACTGTATGGGTTGACGGTAAAGTTGTAAATATGCCTGTAGTTTATGGTGGTGACAAAGACTGTCGTATCCAGTTATGGAATACATGGGGAAATGATGGTGTAGGAGCAGGTTTTGAAGTTCCGGCAAACTTCCCTTCATCATTCTATGAGATTAAAGTACAGTTTACAATCGGTCTTAGAGACACAGCTAGAGATTGGGATGCAGAAGGAACAGACTCATCTTTAATTAACATTGATACAACTCAGCCGGATTATGAGCCAGCAAATAAGCCTGCTGAGCCAACACCTGCACCAGCAGATCCAACACCAGCTCCAACAACAAAGCCTTCTACAACAAAGAATGCAGTTAAATCACTTAAAGCTGCAAAGAAGACAGTTTCTGTAAAGAAAGGCAAGAAAGCTGATGTAACAGTTAAAGTAACAGCTGCAAGCAGCAAGAAAAAGACTACAGATAAGGTTACAGCTACAACAAGCAACAAGAAAGTAGCAAAAGTAGTTAAGACTACTGTTAAGGCAGGAAAGATTGTAGTTTCTGTAAAGGGTGTTAAGAAAGGAACTGCAAAGATTACTGTAAAAGCTGCAAAGAAGAAAGCAGTAGTTACAGTTAAAGTTAAATAATAATTGACTGGGTTTAAAAATAGCTTTTTATATCAAAATTTGAAATTTTATTTAATAAAATGAAGATTATTGAGTCAATATAAAAATTCCAGGGCAGTTTGCCTTGGGATTTTTATTTAAAATTTATAGGTAACTTTGTTCAATATAAAGGAGGAACAAATATTATGAGAAAATTATTTTCAAAGTTAATGTCAACAACATTATCAGCTGCAATGCTCATAACACTTGGTGCAGGAACAGTCGGCAATGTTGCATCAGCAGCAGAAGATGATCAGGCAGACGTATCAGGAGTAACATACGGATATACAGCATATGTAGGATTCCAGACAGATGGACCATATGCTTACCGTGACCCTGTTTTAAGTTCAAACGGCTTGACAAACAAGACATATAAATATGAGACACAGGCAATGCTTCCGGTTGATAAGGCAGAAGTTGAAGCTACAGATGTTACAAGTGTAAATCCGGTTATGTCAGCAGAAGGCGAGTATACAACATCTATTTCAGGAATAGACCTTGTTAATAAGAAAAATATTTCTAAAAAGGGTACTGAAACAAAAGCTACAACATTTAATATGCTTTATGTTACAGTGGATGTGCCATTGACAAACAAGGGTGTTAAATTAACAGACGTCACATTAAAGGTTGATGGCAAGGTTGTAAGAACATTAAAAGAAGCTCCTAATAAGTCAGATGCAAAAGACGGATATCAGTTTATGATTGCAGACAATTATGCACCGGCAGACGGAACAGATGCTTCAGAAATTTTTAATGCAAATGACAAATTAGAAGTATTACCTACATCAAGCATCGAAATCTCATACAAGATTAGCGGTGGTGACTGGTCAAAACTTCCTTTAGCCGGAACTATGGGAATGAAGTTCTCAGAGGGTGATTTTACATATCAGGTAACTCAGCCGGCATCTTCAACTACAGAAGGAAAAGTACAGCTTACAGGACTTTCAGCAGAAGGAAAAGCAAAGAGTGAAATTGAATTACCGGATACTGTAAATGAGACAAAAATTACAAATGCAACATATAAAGTTACAGGACTTAAGAGTGGTGCATTTAAAGCAAGCAGCATAAAATCAGTAGATTTAACAAAAGCAGCTAACATTAAGTCAATTCCATCAAATACTTTCAATGGCTGCAAGAATCTTACAACAGTTAAGTTGAACAGTGTAATAAAGAGTATTGGTTCAAGCGCATTTGCAGGCTGCACAAGCTTAAAGACGTTTGCAACGGGCAAAGCTACAGCTTCAATTGGTTCTAAAGCATTTAGCGGATGTACAAAATTACAGTCAGTTACATTATCAAAAGCTACAAAGAAAATCGGTTCAAGTGCATTCTTAAATTGCAAAAATATTACTAAGCTTGTTGTTAATCAGAAAGTTAAGGTAAGCAAAAATGCATTTAAGGGCTGCAAAAAGACAATTAAAGTATCAGGAAAAGCTGCAAACAAGAAATATACAGTTGAGCAGATTAAAAAATCAGGATATAAGAAAGTAAAATAAAGTAGACTAGAAAGGCGGACTATAACTGTGAGAAAAAATATCAGAAAAACTTTAGTGTCATTATCTCTCATAGCTTCATTAGTTGTTACAGGTGTAAGTGTCAACCAGAGTGCTAAGACGACAGCACAGGCAGCAAAGAAAACTGTTGTCAAAATAAGCAAGACAAGTGTTAAGGTAAAGCACGGAAAGACTCAGACATTAAAAGTTACAGTGAAGAATGGTAAACTTAAATCAAAAAGTTTTTCTTCATCTGATAAGAGTGTAGCAACTGTTACAAATAAGGGTGTTGTGAAAGGTGTGCTTGAAGGAAAAGCAACAGTTAAATGTGTTGTTAAGTATACTGAGACAGGAAAGAAAAAAGTAAAATCAAAGACATTCAAGTGTAAAGTAACAGTTTATGATACTTTGTATCCTGTAAAAGCAGTAGAAAAAGAGGAAGCGTACAAGACAAGCAGTGAGACAGATGGCATTAGTCATGGCAGTAAAGAAGTTGTAACAGGCTTTGCAAATAAAGACAATGTCACATTACAGATGAAGTATAATGACAAGTCAAACATAAGTGATAAGGCTGTCAGCTTTACTCCAAAGGGCGGCACAAAGAAGATTACTAAAAAAGATAACGGTTCAATGAGAAGAGATCTCAGTGCTCAGTATTTACAGCAGTACGAGATGGGAACAGGTATCAACCTTGGTAATACTGAAGAAGCCGTTTATGGTGTTGGCTCAAAACTTGATGTAATTGCAGGAACAGATGAAACTGCTTATGATAAAGCATGGGGTCAGCCTGAGATTACAGAAAAATATTTTGAGAAGCTTCATTCTTATGGTATCAATACAGTGCGTATTCCTGTAGCCTGGTCAAACGGTGACAAGGATGACGGAACATACACAATTGATTCTAAACTTCTTGCCCGTGTTGAGCAGTTGACAAACTGGGCATTAAATCAGGGAATGTATGTTATTATCAATGACCACTGGGATAATCAGTGGTGGGGTCAGTTTGGTGCGGCTACAAAAGATGCAGCAGGAAACAAAGTTGCAAATGAAACAGTACGTGCCAATGCTTGGAAGCGTTATGAAAGATACTGGACACAGATTGCTAACCGATTCAAAAACTATTCTGACCATCTTATTTTAGAGAGCGCAAATGAAGAATTAGGTGAGAGATTAAATGACAAAATCAGTATCTATACCGGATATTCTAAGACAACTAGCGAAAGCGAACTCTCTAAGTGGTCAGGCGGAAAGTATACGAAAGATTATACCCAGGCCGGAAACTTGACACTTATGGAACAGTATAAGACTACAAATAAAATCAACCAGAAATTTGTAGACATTATCCGTAAAACAGGAGGAAACAACGCATACAGACATCTGTTGATAGCAGGCATTGATACAAATATTAAAAATACCTGTAATGAAATTACATACAGTGAGGATAAAGATGGCGATGGAGTTAAAGAAAAATATACAGTAGAAAATCCATTTAAGATGCCAACAGATTTGACTTGCAATGGAAAGAATCGTTTATTTGTATCTTTACATTACTATACCCCATGGGATTTCTGTGGTGACGGTGGCAGTGGCTCTTATACATATGGTGATCAGGCTAATTTAAGAGAAGAACTTTCACCATTGAAAAAATTCAGTGATGACGGTTACGCTGTTATTTTAGGTGAATGTGGAGTTTGCAGTCCGATGACAGTTACAGGTAGTGTTAGTAAATGGTTTGAAGATACATTTACAATGTGCAGACAGTACCATATTGTACCTGTAATGTGGGAAACAGGTCAGTTCTTTGACCGTTCAAACGGAAATCTTAAATTTAGAGATTTAGGAGAATTCTGGAATGCTACAAATGTAAATGCGGAAGGTGTTTATGCAAGTGGTAATACAGATATTAAGAATGTTACAGGAAAGATTGATGTATCTAAAGTTGTAACAGATATACCAAGTACTTCACCTGTTTGGAGCTGGGAAGGTATCTGGTATAAGAATGGTGGAGATTCTGCCGTTGGTTCAGACCGTTACAGTGCAAATCCTTCAACAGGTTCTAAAGCAGAAGATTTTGTACCTGTATCAAAATGCATTCCTACAGTAGACGGAGATACTACAGAGGTTCAGTTTGATGCGACAGGATACCAGATGTTTATCAAGTTGGATTATACAAAGTATACAAATCCTTACTTAGTAGTGAAATTTGCAGACGAAACTTTAGATCCTGCAAACTTCAATGACAAGGGTGAGGATAATGTAGGACATATCCAGTTGGGAACAGCCGGAACTCCATCATTTAATGATATATTAGACATTGATTTGAAGGACTTCAACGGAAAGGCAATCAAGATTAATGATGCCGGAGTTATTGCAAATGCAGCAACACCATGGATTAGCTTGACATTCAGCGGAAGACCTACAGTCACAGGAGTATATGTTTATGACGCAAAATAATGTTTATTGGTTGTAAAGCAACAGATAAACTGATATTAAAAAAGAGTTGTCGAGTAATCGGCAGCTCTTTTTTGTGGATAGGGAAATTTTTATTCCACAAACCACTATTCAACGGCAATCTAATGTGTTATCATAACTATGTATAGCTTTAAATTTGAGCTTTGAATTTTATGAATGACTTTCAACAAGTAGATTTAAGACGGGGGTGGTTATTTGTTTAGAAAGCCTGTAAAAGGAAAGAAAGCGAAAACCATATCGTGTAAAGAGGCACATTTGAAAGAGCAAGTTTCGGACATGGTCTATAAAAATCCGGATATAAAGAGAGTGTCTCAGGCAGAAGTCATAGAAAAGACAAGCTATATACAGGTGATGGATGCGGATATAGAGGGGGCGTCTGTCAGGAGTACAAAAATAGGAAAAGCAGATAATGATATCACACTAAGCAATCTATTTCATGATTTGGGACAAAACTTAGATGATTTGAGGAATGGAGAACAAGGGGGAGAAAAATGATTAGTGGTGTTCAGGGATTGAAAATAAAGCCATTGGCAGAATTGAAAAATGACGGAATACAGAAACATACAAGCATAAAAAGTTTTAGTACGGTGCTTAGCAGCCAGAAGAAAAAAGCAGAGAATACATCTGCTTCAAAGGCTGCTAAAGAATCAGCTAAGTCAGACAGTTCAAATGCAGATACGACTGTAAATAAATCATCAGATAGTGATTCAACAGCAGGAAAAATTTTATATAAAAATGCGTCGACAGGTGAGACATATGTGTATGTTGATGTTGCAGATGACAAGACATCTAAGACAAACAAGACATCGGATACAAATACAGCAGATGCGATGAAAAAGACAAAGTATGACAGTATATTCAAAAAGGCGGCAAAAAAATACGGTGTATCTGAGAGCTTACTTAAAGCCGTTGCAAAGGCAGAGTCAAACTTTAACCCGAATGATGTTTCAAGTGCGGGAGCTATCGGAGTTATGCAGTTGATGCCATCTACGGCAAAAGAACTTGGTGTTACAAATCCGTATGATGCAGAACAGAATATTATGGGTGGTGCAAAGCTGATTGCGGCGCATTTAAAGAAATTTAACGGCGATGTA
Source organism: Butyribacter sp. (assembly GCF_056818865.1). Taxonomy (NCBI): domain Bacteria; kingdom Bacillati; phylum Bacillota; class Clostridia; order Lachnospirales; family Lachnospiraceae; genus Butyribacter; species Butyribacter sp. Next base: position 95,480 of record NZ_DBLYGC010000001.1, on the reverse strand, counting down.
AGACTTGCTCTTGCGGCGTACAATGCAGGAAGCGGTGCGGTCAAGAAATATGGCGGAGTGCCTTCATTCTGCAAGACATATGTAAATAGAGTTTTAAGTTATAAAAAAGCTTATGAGACAGCAAATGCAGTAGGTTAAACCTGCTGCATTTGCTGTTATAGCTGTAATTTAAAATTAATATCAATAAATAAAAATATTCTGATATTTATAGGTGTTTAATAATTAATCCTAAGTCCTTTAGGATAGTGATTTTTGATGGTGTTGTTTGTGATTTTGCCCCAGCCAAGACTTAAACCTTTAAAGCATACTAAAACAAATCCCTTTGCATTGTTTAGCGAGTTGTCGGTTATCTGTATAACGTCACCGTGCAGATATTTTTCTGCCTGTTCATCTGAACATTCAAAAGAATATTTTACATCGGTCGGTTTGAGATATTTTGCAAAAGCATGTGCCGGTTCAAAACGGTTTTTCTTTCTTGTGGCTATGTGAAGTCCCGGTCTGAGAAGTTTAATTCCTTTAAGTTCAGGCATTTTGTCGGGAATCAGGTAAAGTTCATCACCAAAATATTCATATCTTTTGTCTGAATATAAGTCTGTATCATTTATAAATTCAGTAAGAAATTCAACTAGCTGTTTTCTTTCGCTTTTAGACAAAATATTTTTGCCGGATGATTTCTTTTTCTTTTTTTGAGTGGCTGTTTCACCGCCGTTTTTCCTTAATCTTACTGCAAAATGACCTTCGCCTTTTATTTTATGCGGCCATAATCTGAGTGAACCTTTAATTGCCGTTTTTTCGTCATCGGTCAATGGTTTAAATTCTTCTGAAACAAAGTCAGGATTTCCGTTTGAAATATCAATTTCAAGAATATCGTGATAGTCTTCAACACAAAAATCAGGGTATTCCCGTAAAAACCAGACCAAAATTTCCTCATTTTCAGCGGGAGCAAAAGTACATGTTGAATAGACAATGACACCGTCAGGTTTGAGCATGTTCTGTGCCTGTGACAGGATTGAACGCTGTCTTTGTGCACATAAAGCAACATTTTCGGATGTCCATTCTTCAATGGCAACATCATCTTTTCTAAACATCCCCTCACCGGAACAAGGCGCATCTACGATTATTTTATCAAAGAAAGCCGGAAAATATTTCGCCATGTTTTCAGGAGTTTCATTACAGACAACAGCATTTGAAATGCCAAGTCTTTCAATGTTTTGTGAGAGTATTTTGGCTCGCTGGCCAAAAATTTCATTTGATACAAGTAAGCCGTTTCCATCAAGCATACCGGCAAGCTGGGTGGATTTTCCGCCGGGGGCAGCGCAGAGGTCGCATACTATATCACCGGGCTTTGCATCTGAGAGAGCAGCAACGGACATTGCACTTGGTTCCTGAATGTAATAGGCACCTGCTTCATGCAGAACATGGCGGCCGGGTTTCTCGTCAGGGACAGCATAAAACCCTTCTTTGGCCCAGGGAACAGGGCTTAAAAAGAAGGGTAATGCATCCTGAGACTTTATTTTTAATGGATTTATGCGGAGTCCGTATGATTTTTCATCTGAATAGCTTGCATTAAACAATTCAAATTCTTCAGGACTGAGCATAGACTTCATTCGTTCAATAAATTTCTCGGGTAAATTCATAATTTAATTATTTCTCCATTTATTAAATTAAATCTGCTATGTCGATATTTTCGCCTGTAAGTCCGATATGTGCACCGGCTTTAGCTTCTGATGTATCTTTATGCGCAATAAGCCATTTGTTTTTAGCCCAAAGGAGAGCATCCTCAGAATTGGCTTTTGTTATTTCAGGCATATCAAAGTTTGTGTATTTTGGAAGAACAATAGCTACTCTAAAGCCTTCACCTTTCTTTGCACTGCAAGGAGCATAGTGAAGTGTTGTAGAATAAAGTTCAACGGCTGTTCCTTTAGGACAGAGGAAAGCTTCTGTTTTGCTTGAATCAATAATGCCGTTTTCAACATCCTGAAGTTTAGCGACGAGAAGAATTGCGTCATCAGCGGCAATATCAATTTCACTGTCTCTGTGGTATTCATAGCAGTTTAACTTTGTGTTTGTACCGTTGCAGTATCCGATTTCGATTGGCATTCCACCGTAGCAATTGTCACGGAGCTGTACAAAAGCAGGGGTATTTTCAAGAGCTTCACAAGTAGGCTCATAGATAACTCCGTCAGCAGGTTTGTCTGTCTCACTTTCGAGTTTTTCTAAAAGAAGTTTGTAGTCGTATCCGTCAACAATACGACCGTAAGGTTTAAATGCTTCATCTGTAACTGATTGAATTTTCATAAATATTATCCTCCTGAAATAAGTTTTAGCATGCTTCTGTTTTTATTAAATAAAATATAGAAGCAAAAATATAGATTTTACGACATTCGTTTTTTATATATGATTTGTATCATATATAATTGTACCATACAAACAAGGCTGTTGTCACTTTGATAATTGGTGTTAGTATACAAGTATACTTGTACACTTGTTTTATAAGTGAGCATTAGTTATAATAGTCATATGAGTGCACAGTAGTTATCTATAATTAAAGACAAATTGATGGGAGGAACCGTATGAGAGTTGCACTTGGACAGATTGACATGGTATGGGAAGATAAAAAAGCGTCTGTCGCAAAGGCAGAAAAAATGATATGTGATGCAGCTTTACAAAATGCGGATATAATTATTTTCCCGGAGATGAGTTTTACAGGTTTTTCTATGAATCTTTTAAAGACAGGTGAAAAAAGACACGCATCCGATACAGTGAAAAAGATGTGTGAGTTGTCTGAAAAATATGATATTGCCATAGGTTTTGGATGGGCGGCACTGCCTGAAAAAGAGGGAGAGAAAGGAAAAAATGTTTTTTCGGTTGTGGATAATACAGGAAAACTTATTGCCGAGTATGAGAAAATTCATCCGTTTACATATGGCGGGGAAAGTGATGTTTATGACGGCGGGGACAAGATAGTTTCCTTTCCGTTTAAGGAGCATACGGTAAGTCTTTTTGTATGTTATGACCTTAGATTTCCTGAGATATTTCAGGCTGCAGCAAAGAAATCTGATGTTATGTTTGTCATTGCAAACTGGCCTCAGAGCAGAAATATACATTGGCAGACACTTCTTCGGGCAAGAGCGATTGAAACACAGTCATATGTTGCAGGGGTAAATTGCGTTGGAGAGCATGATGGTATCTTATACAGCGGTGACAGCATGGCAGTCGATTCTATAGGAAATATACTGGGACAGATTTCAGGAAAAGAGGGAGTGCTTATCTGTGAACTTGATGACAGAGCGTGGGGACTTCGGGAAAAATTTCAAACGAGGAAAGACAGAAAAGATGAGTTATATTACGATATATTTCTAATGTATGGAGGTAAAGATGAGACAGTATGAATTAACAATAAGAATTGCGCAGATACATCATCTGATAGAGGTTCGTAAATATAAAAAAGCACTTGCAGTAGTAAAGACTCTCGATATGCGCCAGGTAAAAGGAATAAGTGATTTGAGTGCAATTGCAGAGGTTTATACAAAGACAGAACAGTTTGACGCGGCAAAAAATACATATTTAAGAATATACAAAAAGAGCCGCACAAGGAGAGTTTTATACAGACTTATATATCTTGCCATCCGTACAAATGCATTAGATGAGGCAGAAGGATATTATCAGGAATTTGTGGCGATGAATTCAAGCCAGAGGGATGCACTTATCTTAAGATATCGCATTGACAAAGCGTCAGGGGCATCTATCGGACAGCTTATAGGAATATTAGAGTCACTTAAAGAGGAAGAATATATAGAAGAGTGGGCTTATGAACTTGCAAAGCTTTATTTCAAAGCAGGACGTTTTGACGAGTGCAGGAGCGAATGTGAGGACATAAAGCTTTGGTTTGGAAGGGGAGAAATAGTTGAAAGGGCAAAACGCCTTATTGCAAGCATTGATGATGATGAACAGTTTGCATATATTGATGACAGGGATTATACGATAGAAAAGGATATACCAAACCCTGAAGATACAGGCTCTCTGCCAGATCTTACGGAATACGTGGAGTCAGAGAGTGAAATGAAAAGGCATGATAAAAACATAGGCAGCAAAGTGAAAAATGCAATAAAATTAAATTATGAAGACGACGAAAATGCAGACGAAAGTTTTGACGATTTGGATGAGCAGGAAGAAACAAGTTATGCAAGAGACGAGGCTGTCGATGAGCTTTTGAAGATGAGTGACCAAACAGAGAATGATATTGTCGGAGAACAGGCACATAAAAGTGATGAGTCTGCAGATTATAATGATGATATTGATGAAGACGAACCTGATTTAAGCATAACTGATTCAGAAGATACATTAGATGAAGACTTTGAAGATGATGCAGAAGATTTTGACGGTGCAGAGATGGCGAGAAAAGCGATAGACGGACTGCAAAAGCTGTCAGGTATCTGGAAACATTCTCAAACGCAAACGCAGCCTGAGCCTAAACAGGAACCTAAAGCTGAGCAAAAGCCTGAACCAAAGCCTGTTAAAGCAAAAAAAGAGCCGCAGTATACTCATTATTCACAATCCGGCACAGGTATTACGCTTGACCTTTCAAAGGAAATATCAGCAATATATGAAGCGGAAAAGAGAGAACAGCTTAAGGTACATTCCGTAAAGGTAAATGAAGAGCCGCAAAGTGATATATCTGATACAAAACAGCCGGATATATTGGAGGATAATTCTGTAATTTCAAGAGAAGATGCAATGGCACCTTCTGACATAGAGGAAATAAAGAATGATTTGAAAGATATAACAGGCAATATATTTAGCGGAAAGAAAAGACGTATTATTGATGCTGTGGCTGATGACTGGGGGCACACAAAGCCTATCGGAAGTGTAATTGAGGCAGTAAAAGAAACAGAAACCAATGAAGTAAAGCAGCCGGCACAGCCAGTGGAGGAAGATAAAGAAAAAGAGAATCCAAACTTAAATAGCACTGAAAATACACTTGAGCAAAAAGTTGCAGATATACCGGAAAAGATTACAGATATTTCAGAAAAAAATACAGATATTTCAGATAACGTTGGGGAGAAATCTGAGACAGAAATAAAGTTAGAAAAGGCAGCAAAATTGTTTGGGATAAATAGTGTATGGTCAAAGGAGGATACAGATATGGCAGAATATTCAACACCAGAGGAAGAGTTACCTACAACGAGAGCATTACACAAGACATTTAAAGATGTTTTAACCTTAATAAATGCCGAGAAGGATCCGTCACATTTTGTACTTATTGGTGAAGATACGGAAAGGATAGTTGCGGTATCAAAGAAGATAGTAAAAGTTTTAAAACAAAACGGATTTTTAAGCAAGGGAAGAATTGGGTGTATTAAGGCAAAACAGTTAAATCAGATGGATTTTGACAAATGTAAGGAACAGCTTAAAGGAAGCTGTCTTCTCGTTGATGATGCAGCAGATTTGTTTTTCCCTACAATTACAAAAATATTTGAACTTATGGATGAATTTTACGGTGATTTCATAGTTATTCTTGCGGATGAGGGAAATACACTTGATCAGATGTTCAGATTTGCACCTGCACTTGCGAAGAAGTTCAAGTATGTAATTGACATAAGCAGATATACGGCAGAGGATTTGAATTAATTATGAAGGAGGCAGATTAAGCTTATGCCGCTTAGTTCAGAAAAAGTAGTTAATGTTATAGGACATATAAACCCGGACACGGATTCAATATGTTCTGCAATCGCATATGCGAGACTTAAAAGAGAGATAACCGGTGAAAATTATGTTGCTAAAAGAGCCGGTCAGATAAATGCCGAAACAAGATTTGTTCTAAAAAAATTTGGTGTGTTACCACCTGACTATATGAATGATGTAAGACCACAGGTCATTGATATTGATGTAGGGCGTGTAAAGGGTGTAGGAGAAGATATATCACTGAAAAAAGCATGGGAACTTATGAGGGAAGATGCGTTGCAGACACTTCCTATAGTAGACGAGTCGCAGTATTTAAAAGGACTTATCACGATAGAGGATATTGCAAAGTCATACATGGATGTTTATGACAGCCGTATTATTGCAAATGCACAGACACCATTTAGAAATATAGTAGAAACACTTGGCGGAGAGATGATATCGGGTGATTCTGACGAGATGATAAAGACAGGAAAGTGTCTTATTGCAGCTGCAAACCCTGACCTTATGGAAAGCTATATTGAAAAGGGTGACATAGTAATTCTCGGAAACAGATATGAGTCTCAGCTTTGTGCAATTGAGATGGGAGCAAAATGCATTATAGTATGTGACGGTGCACCGGTTTCATTTACAATTACAAAGCTTGCACAGGATAAGGGATGTTTCATAATAAAAACTCCATATGATACATTTACTGCTTCACGTCTCATCAATCAGAGTATTCCAATTAGATTTTTCATGAAGAGTGAAAATCTTATAACTTTTGGACTCGGTGAGTTTCTCGATGATATTCGTGATGTCATGGCGAAAAAAAGATACAGAGATTTCCCTATATTGGATTGGAACGGAAAATATTTCGGCATGATTTCAAGGCGAAGACTTTTGGGAGCAAGAAAGAAAAAACTGATACTTGTAGACCACAATGAACCATCGCAGGCGGTAGACGGCATAGAGGATGCAGAACTCTTAGAGATAATAGACCATCATCGCATTGGAAGTATTGAGACGATGAGTCCGGTATTTTTCAGAAATCAGCCGCTTGGCTGTACAGCGACGATCATATATCAGATGTATAAGGAAAATAATATAAATGTAACGCCTGATATAGCAGGGCTTTTATGTTCAGCCATTTTGTCAGATACACTTGTTTACCGTTCGCCTACCTGTACCGAAACGGACAGGCTTGCAGCAGAGGAGCTTGCCGGTATAGCCGGAATTAAAACACATGAGTATGCCATGGAGATGTTTGCGGCGGGAAGTGACCTTTCATCTAAGTCGCCTGAGGAAATATTCTATCAGGATTTTAAGAAATTTGTTGTAGGAGAGCAGACGTTTGGTGTCGGTCAGATAACAGCTATGACAAGCAAGGAACTTGAAGCAATAAAGGAAAAGCTTACGCCTTATATGCAGAAAGCTATGGCAGACCATGAGGTTTCAATGCTTTTCTTCATGCTTACGGATATATTGCAGGCGAGTACAGAGCTTTTGTACTATGGAAGCGGTGCAAAGGAGCTTGCACTGGAGGCATTTCATTTGCCAAAAGATGTTGATACTATAATTCTTAAAAATACCGTATCAAGAAAAAAACAGATAATACCGGCAATGATGATGGCATTGCAGGAAGAATAGAAAATGAAAGCCTATTCCGCCGAAAAAAACACTCGATAATATCAAGAGCAAGTTCTTGTATAATCGAGTGTTTTTTATGGCTGAATTGTTACTTATAAAAAATATAAATTATTTGGCATCATTTATTTCAGTGTAGCCTTCAGGAATTTTAATTCCTAAAGTATCACAGTTTTCTTTATTGTAGAGTTTTGTAGGCTTTTTATCTGTCTCGATAGCCATTGTTCCGGGGTCAGCACCTTCTTTAAGGATTTTGTATGCCATCTCACCTGTCTGGTATCCGAGGTTGTAGTAGCTGATTGAAAGAGCGGCAACTCCGGCTGCACAGATTCCTTTTTCGCCTGCAAATACAGGAATTCCGGCAGGAACAACTACGTTTTTAACAGTTTCAATACTAGAAGCCATTGTGTTGTCTGTTGGAATATATATAGTATCAACTTCAGAACATGCTGTCTGAGTAACAGACTGGATTTCATTAGAATCTGATGCTGTGTATTCTTTGTATTCAATGTTATCTTTTTTGAGTTCTTCTTCCATAAGTTTAGCCTGATAAGCTGAGTTAGCCTCTGATGAACAGTAGAGAATACCTACTTTCTTTACATCAGGTTTAATGGTAAGAATCATATCTTCCTGTTCATCAATAGGAGCAAGGTCGGCAGTTCCGGTTACATTTGTACCGGAAGTTCCGTTCCAGTCTTTTATGTTGAGTGCTGTACCGTAATCAGTAACAGAAGTACCAACGATAGGAATTTCATTTGTTGCTGAAACAGCAGCCTGTAAAGCACCTGTTGCATTTGCCATGATGAGGTCTACACCGTTTGTAACAAAACCGTTACAGATAGTAGAACAGTTTGTAGATTCGCCCTGTGCATTCTGTTCATCAAATTCAACATTACCTTCACCGAGTTTGTCAGTGAGAGCTTTTTTAAATCCCTTTGTTGCAGCATCCAATGCTTCATGTTCAACGAGCTGGCATATACCGATTTTATAAGTTTTTTTGTCTGAACTTTCTGAGCCTGATTTTTCACTTGAGCTTCCACAGGCTGTAAGACTTGTCACTAATGCAGTAACAGTAAGTAATGATACTATTTTTTTTGATAATTTCATATGTGTCCTCCTTTTTGTTTGCAATGACTGTATTATAAGACATTGTGTTATCTAAAGTCAAATATAGTGTGGACATTTGACGCAGAGATTGCATTATTTTTTCGATGTTTTCTTGATGTGATTTCCTATTATTTCAGATACATCTGTTATTGAGACAAAAGCTGATGTATCAACAGAGTTTATTATATTGGTCAGTTCTCTTATTTCAAAGCGTGTCAGCACGCAGTAAAGTACAACTTTTTTACCGCTTACAAGACCTTCGCCTTCCATGATGGTTACTGTTCTTCCGAGATTTTGATATATCTTGTCGGATATTTCTTTGGCATCGTTGGTGATGATAGTAGCTGCTTTGGCTTGGTTTACACCGTTTTCAACGACATCGAGTACCTTTGATGTAATGAAATACGTCAAAAGGCTGTACATCGCTCTGTCAGGACCGAAAAGAATACCTGCCACGGAATATATTACAAGGTTCATTATAAGAACCATCTGTCCTACGGCAAGACCGAATTTTCTGTTCAGAATGATTGCTACGGTTTCGGTTCCGTCAAGGCATCCGCCAAATCTTATGATAATTCCGACTCCGACACCGAGGATAACGCCGCCATAGCATACGGCGAGGAATGTTTCTTCGGTTGCATTTGCCCATGGTGCAAATAATGATACAAAAAGTGAAAATATAATCATGCAGTATGCCGCTTTTATAATAAATATCTTGCCAAGTTTATGTAAGCCTATAAGCAGAAAAGGGATATTTAATATTATGGTCAGCATACTTAATGGCAGTTTTGTGAGATTGTTTATCATGATACCGATACCGATAATGCCTCCGTCGAGAATTGTGTTTGGTACAAGAAATTCTTCAATGGCGAAAGCCGCTATGACAGAACCGATAGATAGCATAAGAAACTCTGTTAAAATTTTTAATTTGTTTGTCATTTTACCCCTCTTTTAATGTGATAATAAAAAGGACAAAGATAATCTTTGTTACAGACACCTTTGCCCTTTGTGATTTAAAATATAGAAAATAATAATATTGCCGGCTGCACGCAGGCGTGAACAATAAAGTTATAACTGTTTACTGAATATCTGAATAATCTTTTGCTGTTGTTTTGCCGTTTTTCCAGTCATCCATCTTCTGTTTTGTAGCTTCGAGTGTATCTTTGCAGATATCAGGGAGTTCTTTGCCCCATGCAGAAGTTGCTCTGTCATAACCTTTCTGGATTGCAGCCATCATTTCATCGGCTTTTGAAGTATCGCCACCGGAAAGAGCGATAGCCATGCTTACAAGTCTGTCTGATGTTTTGTTTACGCCCCAGTAGCCGTCTTCAGAGATACTCTCCTGTGCGGCTTTGATAGTGTCAGGGTCTGCATTTTTTGCAGCTTCCTCAAATGTAGCTGAGAGATTAAGTCCTGAAACATCATCTTTTTTCATAAGGCTTGCAAGGTCAAAAGTACCCTTCTGTTTGTTCAAAAGTTTTTCTACAAGACTTTGCATAGATTCAAGGCGTGACTGCTGGTCTGCTTTTAACTTTGATATAATGGCATCCTTATTGTAAATCTGATTTGTGCTGTCATTTTTTGTGCTCTCGCTTTTGTCAAATACAACGCCATTATTTTTGGTGTCGTTGTCAGATGTTGTTTTGTCTGCGGAAGATGTATCTTTTGTTAAAGATGAAGCAACAGCCTCTTTCTGTTTTGTATCGTCAGTTTTTTTTGTATCAACTTTGCTGTATGTATTTAATGTTGATGAAATTGCGTCTAAACTCATAGTAAGAACCTCCTTTTTCTGATTGTGCGTTCATTCCATTGAAACAATATTTTCTAATAAGTATATCGTCAGTGCTGCTGATATTATTAGTGGTTTGTGCGTGTTTATGAATATAATAAAAAAGTTAATGCCATGGATTGTTCCGTTGCTATCTGTTTTTCACCGTGTACCATATTTATATAGGAAAGTTTACAAAATGTTCAATAATTTCGTGTTACATGGTTCGACACAATACTACGTCAAAACCGGGGTAATCAATTTTTGCTTTATCATATGCTTTTTTAGCTGTTTCCATATCTTCAAATATTCCAAATGTTGTCGGCCCGCTTCCACTCATCAGTGAACCGATAGCACCGTTTTCGAGAAGATAATGTTTAAGTTCATCTATAACAGGGTTTTCAGGAATGGTAACCGTCTCAAGTACATTTGAGAGTGAAGCGGCTATGTCTTTGACGGATTTTTTATCTATATATGAAATCATGGCTTTGTTGTCAGGATGATAATCAAGTTCTTCTAGGTTGAGATGTTTATATACATATGGGGTGCTTATCGAGATGTCAGGTTTGATAAGCAGTACCGGAACACATTGAAGCGGAGTGAGTGGTGTGAGTATTTCGCCTATTCCCTCGGCAAGCATAGTTCCTTTTTTTATGCAGAAAGGCACATCAGCACCGAGTTTAACTCCGATTTCGCAGAGTTTTTCAGTGTCAAGACCGATTTCACATAATTCGTTTATGCCGATGAGTGTTGCGGCACAGTCAGAGCTTCCTCCGGCAAGCCCTGCGGCGGCAGGAATGTTTTTTGTGAGATGTATCTTAAATCCGCCTTTTATTTCAAAAGTATCTTTCATGAGTTTTGCGGCTTTATATACTAAGTTTTTTTCTGACGGTATTTTGTCGGGAAGTTCTTTATTCATTGTAAAAATAATTTGTTCATCTGTTGTCTTTTCAAATGATAATTCGTCACATACATCTATACTCTGCATTATCATTGATAAAGTATGATACCCGTTTTCAAGTTTTCCTGTCACGTCAAGTGTAAGATTTATTTTTGCAGGCGCTTTTTTTGTAAAAATATTTTCCATAAATGCTCTCCTTTTAATCTAGAATTTTTCGTGTATTCATTGTCGTAAAATTAACAGATTAAACTTGCTCAATCCATTTAATTTCAATGTTTAAGCCAAGTTTATAAAAATTTAATACATGGTAATAATAGCATATTTTAACAAAATTTAATATGTCAAATTTGTATAACCGATATGTCAAAAATACTTTTTACATATCAGAATTGCTGTAGTTATAATAGCAGTCGAAAAAAGTGATGGAGGTGAATATTGTGGATACTCTGGTAGAGAGTCTGATGGAAGAACTGAACTGTGAAACAGTGTTTAAAATTCCGATATTCGGCGGCATACCTGTTTATGAGTCGGTAGTCGTTACATGGATTATTATGCTCGCAGTTCTTGTACTTTGTGTTCTGCTTGTCAAAAACCTGAGTATAGAAAATCCCAGTCGTAAACAGCTTGTTTTGGAAACAGCGGTAAGTGGATTGTACAACTTCTTTAAGGGTACAGTCGGTGAAAACGGTACTGCATACATACCGTATCTTGCATCGGTGGCTATTTATATAGGAATAGCAAACCTTATAGGTCTTTTGGGATTTAAACCACCGACAAAAGATATGAATGTCACCATAGCACTCGCATTGATGAGTATTATTCTGATTGAAGTTTCAGGTATTCGTCAGAAAGGTACTAAGGGATGGCTTAAAAGTTTTGCTGAACCAATGCCTATCATATTGCCAATAAATATATTGGAAATATTTATAAGGCCACTTTCATTGTGTATGCGACTATTTGGAAATGTACTTGGTTCATTCGTAGTCATGGAGCTTCTGAAACTTGTAGTTCCGGCAGTATTACCGGCGTTTTGCAGTATGTACTTTGATATATTTGACGGTCTTATACAGGCATATGTCTTTGTATTCTTAACTGCATTGTTTATAAAAGAGGCAACAGAGACGGACTAAGATTTTTGGAAAACAGAATACATATTAAAAAATTCAAGAGATTTAAAGAGAGAGAAAAGGAGATTAACATTATGTCAACAACATTATTAGTAGCAATCGGAGCAGGAATCGCAGTTTTAACAGGTATCGGAGCAGGTCTTGGAATCGGCAAGGCAACATCTTCAGCAGTAGACGCTATCGCAAGACAGCCTGAAGCATCAGGAAAAATCAGCAGCTCACTTCTTTTAGGTTGTGCCCTTGCAGAGGCAACAGCTATTTACGGTTTCGTTATCGCACTTCTTATTATCTTACTTTTGAAATAATAGACGGAGTTGAAAGTCAGGAAGATAATTGTTGATATAGACGAAGTTTTTTTAGTGGATTGTTAATTACTGTTCGCACAATAAGTGTGAACAGTAATGATTGTTGAAAGAAGGACAATATATGTTAAGTATAAACCCATGGAATATTTTATGGACAGTTGTAAACTTGCTTGTCATATATGCGATATTTAAAAAGTTCTTATTCCAGCCTGTTATGAATGTTATCAATGCGCGCGAGAAAATGATAAATGACCAGTTCGAGAGTGCAAAGAATGCAGAGGACGAGGCTGCTAAACTTAAAAAAGAATATCACGACAAGATTAAGACAGCAAAGACGGAGGCTGACCAGATATTAGCTGATGCTAAAGAGCGTGCTGACGAGGCTTATAATTCCCAAATGGAGGATATAAGAGTTGAGACAGAGCGTTTGAAAGAGAAAGCTAAGAGAGACATTGAGGCTCAGCATGAAAAAGCAATGCAGGCAACACAGGCTGAGATTGCAAAACTCGCCGTTGTCGCAGCAAGAAAAATTTTAGAGACAGGTGATAGCCGTGACGCAGACAGCAGTAAATAGTGCAAAGGTTTTGTACGATTTGTCGACAGACAAAGATGATATAAAAAATGCTGAAAATATTCTGTCACTTACTCCGGTTTTTAAAGAAGTTTTAGAATGTCCTATTGTAAGTTTGGACAAAAAGGAAAAAGTGGTAGATGAGATTTTTCAGAGAGCAAAACTTTCGTCCGTTGTGACAAACTTTGTAAAGGAAATGTGCAAAGTTGGTAATGCCTGCGAACTGAGTGATATTTTCAAGGCTTACTATGATTACTGGGATGAAAAAAATCATATTCTTCGTGCTGTAGTTACCAGTGCAAAGAAAATGTCGCAGGATGAAATCAAAGGTATTCGTGATGATTTGGAAAAGAAGTATCCGGGATATACCATTGAAATATCTGAAAAGGTGGATGATTCTTTACTCGGCGGATATGTGGTTAAGACAAAGATGGAAGAATATGATAAGAGTTTCACATGGCGGTTAAGCCAGCTGGAACGAAAAATGACTGGGAGGTGAATTTGTTGGGAGCTATTAGCGCAACAGATATCATATCTATAATTAAAAAAGAGATAGAAGATTTTGATTGGGACGATTCGGCAAGAGAGACCGGAGAGGTTATATGGGTCGGTGACGGAATCGCAACAATTTATGGTATAGACCATGCAATGTATGGTGAAATCGTAACTTTTGAAAACGGTGTCAAGGGAATGGTTCAGGATATAAGACAGAATGAAATCGGATGTATTCTTTTTGGCAGCGACCTCGGCATCAAAGAGGGAACAAAAGTTGTAAGAACAAAGAAAAAGGCAGGTATCCCTGTCGGAGATGCATTCCTCGGCAGAGTTGTAAATGCATTGGGTGAGCCTATCGACGGTGAGGGAGATATAAAGGAAGATGATTATTTCCCTGTTGAGCAGGAAGCACCAAGTATTGTAGACAGAAAATCGGTTGATACACCGCTTGAGACAGGTATTCTTTCGATTGACTCTATGTTCCCTATAGGAAGAGGACAGCGTGAGCTTATCATCGGTGACAGACAGACAGGTAAGACTTCAATTGCAACAGATACTATAATCAACCAGAGAGGCAAAGATGTTATCTGCGTATATGTCGCAATAGGACAGAAAGCTTCAACAGTTGCAAAGATTGTAAATACGTTAAAGAAACATGATGCAATGGATTATTCTATCGTAGTTTCATCTACTGCAAGTGATCCGGCATCATTACAGTATATCGCTCCATATGCAGGAACAGCACTTGCGGAGTATTTTATGCATAAGGGAAAAGATGTTTTGATAGTTTATGATGACCTTTCAAAACATGCGGTTGCATACAGAGCAATCTCACTTTTGCTTGAGCGTTCACCGGGACGAGAGGCTTATCCGGGTGATGTATTCTATCTTCATTCAAGACTTCTTGAGAGATCAAGCAGACTTAGTGATGAACTTGGCGGAGGTTCAATAACAGCGCTTCCGATTATTGAGACACAGGCAGGAGATGTATCGGCTTACATTCCTACAAACGTAATTTCTATCACAGACGGACAGATATTCCTTGAGAGTAATCTTTTCTTCTCGGGTATGCGTCCTGCCGTAAATGTCGGATTGTCAGTATCCCGTGTAGGTGGTGCGGCACAGACAAAGGCAATGAAGAAGGTTGCGGGAAGTATTCGTATCGACCTTGCACAGTACAGAGAGATGGAAGTGTTTACACAGTTTTCATCAGACCTTGACAGTGCAACAAAAGCGCAGCTTGACCATGGTGAAGCACTTATGGAGTTGCTTAAACAGCCGCTTTGCAGCCAGCTCAGCCTTCATGAGCAGGTTATCACGCTTTGTCTTGCAAATGCAGGCGTATTTGACAAAGCAGGAAAGAAGAATGTAAAGAAACTTCAGATGGATATTTTGGCAGAATTTGATACAAAACATCCTGAGATTGGTAGAGAGATAGATGATAAGAAAGTGATTTCTGACGAGATGATAAAGAAAATCGTTGAGTTAGGAAAGGAAATGTCTAAGTAGAACCGGAGGAGTATTTATGGCAAATATTAAAGAGATTCAGGATAGAATGCGAAGCATTCAGGACACATTAAAAATCACAAATGCCATGTATATGATTTCCACTTCTAAACTCAAGAAGTCAAAGAAAATGCTTGCCGACACAGAGCCGTATTTCTTTGCTTTGCAGTCAGAGATGAGTCGTATTTTGAGACATTTGCCTGAATTTGAAGATATATATTTTGAATCCGATTCATCTGTAGCCAAAAAACCTGAGGAAAAGCGGGTAGGTTATATTGTAGTTACGGCAGATAAGGGACTTGCCGGTTCTTACAACCACAATATCATGAAAGCAGCCTACGAGCATCTTCAGTCTCATCCGAACAACAAATTGTTTGTTCTAGGAGAACTTGGCAGACATTATTTTGAACAGCAGGGTGTACATATTGATAAACAGTTTCATTATACTGTTCAGAATCCTTCTCTTAACAGAGCAAGAAACATATCAGGAGAACTTTTAGAGCAGTACCATGAGGGTAAACTTGATGAGATATATATTATTTATACCGCCATGGTAAACGCCGTTGCAGAGGAAGTAGAGATAAAGCAGCTTCTTCCTCTTAAAAGAGCAGATTTTACTTCTCTGCATATTCCGGTAGATGCGCCGAGAGAGGAACTTGCACTTGTTCCATCAGCAGAAGCGGTTATGGACAGAATAGTTCCGGATTATCTGGTAGGTTTCGTATATGGTGCACTTGTCGAGGCATTTTCATGTGAGCAGAATGCACGAATGATGGCTATGGAAAATGCGACAAACAGTGCAAAGGATATGTTGCATGAATTGGATATTTTATATAATCGTGCCAGACAGGCAGCTATTACGCAGGAGATAACGGAAGTAATAGCGGGAGCGAAGGCACAGAAACGCAAAAAGAAGAGATAAATTGGGAGGCAGAGATGAATACAGGAAAAATCGTACAGGTTTCAGGACCTGTTGTGGATGTTGAATTTGAAAATGATGACCTGCCGGCAATCAGAGATGCATTGGAAGTAATGAATGGCGATAAAAAATGCGTTATGGAAGTTGCACAGCACATAGGAAATCACATTGTACGCTGTATCATGCTGGCAGCCAGTGAAGGTCTTTGCAGGGATATGGAAGTTGTTGCAACAGGAAGCGGAATTAAAGTTCCAGTTGGTGAAGATACTCTTGGTCGTCTTTTTAATGTACTTGGACAGACGATTGACGGAGATAAACAGCCTGAGGGCGAGGCTAATTGGGAGATTCACAGAGAACCGCCTACATTTGAGGAACAAAATCCTGCTGAGCAGATACTTGAGACAGGTATCAAGGTAATAGACCTTCTCGCACCATATGCAAAAGGTGGAAAAATCGGTCTTTTCGGTGGTGCCGGTGTAGGTAAGACAGTACTTATTCAGGAGCTTATCAGAAATATTGCTACTGAGCACGGCGGATATTCAATATTTACCGGTGTCGGTGAGCGTTCGCGTGAGGGTAATGACCTCTGGACTGAGATGAGAGAATCAGGTGTTCTTAAAAAGACTGCCTTAGTGTTCGGTCAGATGAATGAGCCACCTGGAGCACGTATGCGTGTTGCTGAGACAGGACTTACAATGGCTGAGTATTTCAGAGATGAAAAACAGAAAGATGTGCTTTTATTCATTGATAACATTTTCCGTTTTACACAGGCAGGTTCAGAGGTATCAGCACTTCTTGGTCGTATGCCTTCAGCCGTAGGTTATCAGCCAACACTTGCAACTGAGATGGGTGAACTTCAGGAAAGAATCGCATCAACAAAGAACGGTTCCGTAACATCAGTACAGGCGGTATATGTACCTGCCGATGACCTTACAGACCCGGCACCTGCAACAACATTTGCACATCTTGATGCGACAACAGTATTGTCAAGAAAGATTGTAGAGCAAGGTATTTATCCGGCGGTTGATCCTCTTGAGTCATCATCAAGAATACTTGAAGCTGATATAGTAGGCGAGGAACATTACAATGTAGCCAGAGAGGTTCAGGGAATTTTGCAGAAGTACAAAGAATTGCAGGATATCATCGCAATTCTCGGTATGGAAGAACTTGCAGACGAGGATAAAACAGTAGTATTCAGAGCAAGAAAGATACAGAAATTCCTTTCACAGCCATTCCATGTAGCTGAGAACTTTACAGGCATTAAAGGTGTTTATGTACCAATTGAAGAGACAATCCGTGGATTTAAGGCAATTCTTTCCGGAGAGATGGATGAGTACCCGGAAAATGCTTTCTTCAATGTCGGAACAATTGATGATGTCCGCAAGAAAGCAGAAACTATGAAGGACGCAGAGTAAACAGAAGTATTAAGTTACTGTTCATTTGTATGCCGGACACTTTCTGTCAGGCTGTGCATAAATGACTATAACCGGAAATGAGGGAATATGGCTAATTCGTTTTATTTAAAAGTTATATCTGCAAACAGAATATTTTTCTCAGGAAGATGCGAATCTATAGTAGTACCTGAATTTGACGGAGAAAAAGAAATTCTTGCTCATCATGAAAACATGGTAATTGCCATTAACCGTGGTGATATGCGTTTTAAACCGGAAGGTGAGAATGAGTGGCAGGAAGCTGTTGTGGGAATGGGACTTGTTGAGATAATGAATAACCGTGTAACTTTGCTTGTAGAAACAGCAGAGCGTCCGGAGGAAATAGATATAGCCAGAGCTCAAGAGGCGAAGGAGAGAGCGGAAGAGCAGATGCGCCAGAAGCAGAGTATTCATGAATACTATCATTCTAGAGCTTCTCTTGCAAGAGCAATGGCTCGTATCAAGGCAGCAAGTGCCAAAAGATAATAAATAGGTGGACAAAATAACATAAATATGAATAAATAAAAAGAGATGTTATCCTGAACAATGATATGATTGCATTGAGGGAGACATCTCTTTTTTAGTCATGAACTGTCCAGATTTAATTTTCAACAAGCATATTTATCAGTTTTGATACGGCGATACTTGTACCACGGCTCATATCCTGAATAAGACATATCTCTCTTTCAGGTTCATGTTCAATAAGCGGTATCTGAAGAATATCACCGGTTTCAATGAAAGGTCTTGCAAGTTCCTCAGGGCAGAAACCGATTCCAAGATTGTGTTTTACCATTGGAATTATTTGGTCTGTAGTTGCAGCTTCGATATCGGGTGTAAATTTAAGATGATTGTCAAAAAAGTATTGGTGATGTGAGTCGTGGGTAGCGGTTCCGTCAGTAAGTGAAATAAACGGGATATTTAAAAGGTCGTGCAGGCTTTGTCTTTTTTGTGCGATTTCATTAAAATCTCTACCGCAGATGAGCACTTCTTTAAAAGGGTAAAGAGTAGTCATATGCAGTGGTTTTTTATATTCAACAGGAGTTGTGATAACAGCAAAATCAACAAGACCTTTTTCGAGAGCCGAAACTGCCTGTGGCGCAGAATGATTTGAAATCCTAAGTCTTACATGAGGGTATTGCTTGTGGAATTTTTCCAGTTTGGGCAGTAGATAAAGTCTTAATGCAGTTTCGCTGACACCGATTGAAACCATACCCGTTTCGAGACTTTTGTTTCGTATAAGTTCGTTTTCGCCTGTAGTGAGCTGAGCCATCGCAACAGCCACATGGTCATAAAGCTGTTTTCCTTCAGGAGTGAGTTTGACTCCTTTATGGGAGCGGATAAGTAATTTACATCCGAGTTCACTCTCAAGTATATTCATATATCGTGTAATATTTGGCTGGTTATTATTTAAAGCTTCAGCGGCTTTTGAAAAACTTTTGTATCTTGCAACATAAAAGAAAATTCTATAGTAATCTAAAGTCATATAATACCTCGTTTTTTGTAGTACAATCGTATTTAATATCTTACTTATACTAAACAAATTTAAATTTTTTTGCAACATTTACATACAAAAAATGTCTTATAATATAAGAGGAGTTTTTAGTATAATAAAATTATTTTAGGAGGGAAAGTCTATGGGAGTATACAATAATAAAAATAATTTAGGACGCAGTATTACGGACAAAAACTTTGTTATGAGAGTTATAACATTAATTTTAGCGGCGGTGACAGCAGTTGTTATATTTGTTAAACCACAAGGCGCAGCGGCGGCACAGAAAAAATCGAAACAGGCAGAAGGCGGCGTGAATATGAGCCTGAAAAATGGTGTTCTTACCGTAAAAGGAAAAGGTGCGATGTGGGATACAGTCAGCCGGACAGCGTACAAAAAGAATAACATTAAGAAAATTGTAGTTAAAGAAGGTGTTGAATCACTTCCGAGAGATGTATTTAAGGACTGTAAGAAAGTTACCAGTATAAAAATAGCATCTACAGTTAAGAGAATAGGAATTCATGCGTTTGCAAATACAGGAATAAAGAGCATCACTATTCCTAAGTCTGTTAAAAAGCTTGGCTCAGGTGTATGCGATGGCTGTACTAAACTTGAGACAGTGACAATGCCCGGTGACATTGACGTGATTAAGATAAATCCGAGAAAAGATTACATAACAGGGTTGTTTTATCTGAAAGGCGATTATGTTTCATCGCAGCCGCTAAAAAAAGTTAAGTTTACAACAGCATTAAATACAGACATTTTACCTAGAGTTGGAGCATGTGAAAATTATGAGATTTCACAGAAGGATTCAAGATTCAAGAGTATTGACGGAATGATTTATACAAAAGACGGAAAAACACTTGTGAGGATACCGCTTGGAAGAAAAAAAGCTGTTATATCAGACAAATGCACCACAGTTTCTATGGGAAGTTACAGCCATGAGCTTATTGATTTTTCGCACAAATTTTTAAGTGAAATTGTATTTCCGAAGTCGGTTTCAAGTGTAATAGAAGACCAATATGACAAAAAGTTTGATTATAATGATGAAAGACGTGAGGACTATTATGAATGTAAAGATATAAAAGTGACATTGAATTCAGATTATCTTGATAATGAGTCAATACAGAGATTGTGGATATCAAATGAATATTGGAAAAATTCATTGAAAGACGAATTGTTCAGAAGAGAATTTGCAAAATTAAATGAAAAAGATGAACATATGATGATGCTTGCTGACGGCTATCTTTGCACTTATATTTTGAATGATGCACCCGAGGGAACAAGCACAGTGCTTCAAAATCTGCTTATACCGGATAATGTAAAAACAATTGGAATGCAGGCATTTAAAGATTATTATACGAGGTCGGTAATACTTAGCAGTAGTGTACAGAAGATAGAAAATAACGCTTTTAATGCAGATTATTCGCCGGATAGTAAAGTTTCAAATACAAAAGTGTATGTGAAAGGAAATAATATTTTGATGGCAGAAAAGGTATTTGGGACATATCAGAATTATGAAATAATTATGTATTAAAAAAGATTATATGACTGATGGTTAATTTTGTTTTTTATGTATACAGACGCATATAAAATAATGGTTATGTGTGCGGAAATGGAGGCTGTTATGAGTATAAAAAAATATAATAAAAAAAGTGTAAAAATAAGAAATATAATTATAATGTTTGGAATATTGACGGGGTTGTTTTGCAGCTTAAATTTTTTGATGCCTAAGACAGCATCGGCAAAGCAAATAAGTTCAAAATTAAAAAACGGAGTATTCACGGTTTCAGGGGATGGAGACATGTTATCATATGCCGCACCAAAAGCGGCACAGAAAAAGAAAATTAAAAAAATAGTTGTAAAAAAAGGTGTCACAAGCATACCGGAAGATGCTTTTAAAGATTGCAGTAAGGCATCGAATATAACAATAGCTTCTACCGTAAGAGTTATTGGAGCGAGGGCATTCTTTAATACCGGAGTAAAAAAGATAACTATACCTAAAACAACTGAGTCTATAGGACAAGCGGTACTTCAGAATTGTAAGAAGTTACAGGAAGTTACAATGCCGGGACACTTTAATTCAATAGGTGTCAAAAAAAATAAAGAAAATCTTGTTTGTACGTTGTTGTTGGGAGAAGGAAACTCAAATATTGTAAATAAAGTTAAGTTTTCAACTGATTTTAATGCTGATGGATTGACAGATATAGGAGACTGCAAAAATTTTGAAGTTTTATCAACAGATTCAAAGTATAAAAGCATAGACGGATGTATATATACAAAAGATGGAAAGACACTCGTAGCAATACCTTACGGAAAAAGCGAGGTAAAAATTGCAGAGGGATGTGAGGAAGTAAGAGTAAGCAGTTACAGCTATGCTTCATACCGTTATGTCAATTCGAAAGCGGTGTATAGAGGCTATAACGGCTGCGGACAGTTGAGAAAAATAACATTCCCATCAACATTTAAGACACTCTCAACAGATGATAATATTTCTGTTTATGCAGGTAAAAGACAGCAGAAATATACGGATATTCAGATTGAGTTAAATACGAACTATATTGATGAGGACTGCGTAAAGTTATTTTGGAATTCAAAGCAGCTCTGGAGAAAATCGCTGGCGGCTGAATTGGAAAGAATAGGATGTGTTACGATAAAAGATAACATGGTGATTCTTGAAGATGGAGGATTGTGCGGTTATATAGGAGAGAGTGAAAACGTTGAAATAACAATTCCCAATAATGTAAAGTATATATGTGAGAACGCTTTTAACTCATTATCGGACGCAACAGTTCAAAACTTTTCAATAAAGTCCATAGTATTAAATGATAATATCGAAGAAATACCGGTAGGAGCATTTTGCGGAAATAAAAATATAAAAGTGTATGCGAAGAATAATTTAAGAATATGGAATTATGCTTTTAAGAATTGCGGAAACTATGAAATCGTAAAACTTGGTTAAAAACTTTCCGTTTTTTGAGGTTTTATGCAGCAAAATATATTATATTTGCGACAGGCATAGCTATAATAGCGGTATTTAGTGTAATAGTGTACATCAAAAAAGTAAAATGAAAAATATTTGTGATTTATTGCAATCATCAGTCTCACATGATAAACTTATTTATTGGAAAAATTGTTGTCAGCTGCACTATAAGAGTGGACAGTGACGTAAAAGTTCTTTATATTTAATATTTTGAATAAAATATGGGAACTTTTACTTAAAGAAAAAGGAAATGAGGATTAGCTATGAGACTTGTATTAGTTGCGATTTTTTTGATATTGTATACGATATTCACTATTCCGATGGCTCTTGTGCTGTGGATAATCGGAAAGTTTGATGAGAGAAAGAAAGAGGTTGTTGCACAGGTATGTGTAAAAGGCGGTTTTAAGGCAATACTGTTCCTGTCGGGTGTCAGACTGACGGTTAAGGGAAAAGAAAATATTGTGAGAGACGGGGCGGCATTATATGCCTACAATCACAGAGGTTTTTTTGACATCTTAGTTGGATACACAACAGCACCTATGCCGACAGCATTCATCTCAAAAAAAGAGATTGAAAAGGTACCGATGATTTCGTGGTGGATGAAACAGATGAACTGTTTATTCCTCGACAGAGAAAATATAAAAGAGGGAATGAAGACCATTCTTCAGGGAATTGAACTTTTGAAAAACGGAACATCTATATATATTGCACCGGAAGGAACAAGAAATAAGGGCGAGGAACTGCTTGAATTTCATGAAGCCAGCTTCAAGCTTGCAGACAAAGCAAAATGTCCTATAATTCCGGTTGCCATAAACAATACGGATGAAGTATTTGAAAAACATCTTCCTTGGATTCACAGCGCACATGTAACTATAGAGTATTGTGAGCCGATTTATATGGATGATATGGAAAGAGCAGAGAAAAAACATGTTGGTGAAAAAGTGAGAGAAATAATCGGCGAAAAAGTGAAAGCCAACAGATAGATATTGTAATTATAAACATAAACTTTTTTTGCACAATACCTAAAAATATGTTATACTCAAAAAGATAAAATTTTATTAAAAAGAATTTATGCAGAAAGAGGTTACATTTTATGAACAATGAATTTGTTTTGGTACCTGTGCTTGGTGTAAAAGTGTGGGTCGTAGTTATGATTGTAATTATCGTTTTGCTGATAGCTGCACTTGTCGCTCTTAGTATATATGGCAAAAAGCTGCAGACACGTCAGGAAAACACACAAAAAGAGATAGAGGCAGCGGCGCAGAGCGTATCGTTGTTAGTAGTTGATAAAAAGCGTATGAAACTTAAAGAATCGGGTCTTCCGCAGCTTGTTATAGACCAGACACCTAAGTACCTCAGAGGTCAGAAAGTGCCGATTGTAAAAGCTAAGGTCGGACCAAAGATTATGACACTTATCTGTGATGAAAAGATTTTTGAACTTATACCTGTTAAAAAATCAGTTCGTGCGACAGTAAGCGGAATTTATATTACAAAAGTTCAGGGACTTAGGACAAACCTTGAAGCAAAGCCAAGGAAAGTGAAATTTTCACAGAAGATTAAAAATAAGTTTTCAAAAGAAAAATAAGAGCAGAGTATATATACTCATAAGATATAAAAAGACAGAAGATTTGAATTTCTTCTGTCTTTTTTTGTTGTAGTTATGTATGAAAACCTTTTAATCTAGCGACTCAATAATCATGTTTATTGTACAATCTGATACATGACTGTAATTCATATCAAGTCCATAATCAATAGAAATCTCTATTTTGTCGTTTTCTTCATTGATATCAACACGTGTAGTATCAAGCCGCATTTGCATTGAGCCAAAAGGAGTCTCATAGAAAGCAGTGTGTGTTTTTCCTTTTTTAAAAGTCATTTCTGTATTTGTAGCACCTCTTTTAGTGAGGGTTACGGTATCGTCTGAAATTTTAAGAAGATTTGATATAATAGCATCTTTTCCGGTATTTTCATCTTTAAAATATTCTTTATAAGAAATAACATGTTTTCCTGCAACAAGGCGGTAGTTGCCTGTCTGTTTTGTCTGTATGCCTTCCTTATCATCTATTTCATGTTGTAAACCATGTACGGTAACAAGTACATTATTATTCATAAAAATCTCCGTTTCATTATAACTGTAATTGTATGAAGCAATCCGTGGCATTAGCAAGGGTCAAAATACCTTTTGACCCCAACATCAGTATATAACAGTATAGCACATGGTAATAAAGAAATACAATAGTTGTCGATTATCAAACATATTTTGCTATGGCTATTTAACGCAAAGATTGATATAAACTTTCCGTCTCATGGACGGCTCTCGCCTCGGCAGATTGAGCAGGCATCCGAATTTAAAAAATAATCCGGTAGGAATTACGGATGCTATGCTTTTGAAGATGTATGAAAAACTTGGTACAATAATTAGCGAAAAAAAGTAATTTAGATGAAAAACTGCTATGTATTGTATCCGTTTATGTGTTTTTTGCGATATTCATTGGGTGAAATGGCTGCATATTTACGAAAAACACGGGAAAAATGTCCTGGCGAAGAAAATCCAAGACAAAGACTGATGGCAGTTAAAGATTTATTAGTGTAAAGGAGGAGGTGTTTTGCCTCTTCCGTTTTTTTGTTAAGTATAAAATCGGTAAGAGTGATATTGCTTTCTGCTTTAAAACGTTTTGAAAGATAGGATCTGCTCATAAAAAATTCTTTTGCCATAGCCTCAACAGTAATTGGCTCTGACATATGGCGGTTGATGTAGTTAGATACATCGGAAATTAGCTTTGATGCCGGAGCACCTTTATGTAATTGATTGACGCGTTTTGCAAAATCCATAATCATAAAATGCCTAAGGTTATTAATCTTGTGATAATCATTTAACAATTCACATTTAAGAATATAGTTATCACTTAGTTTAAAAGCATAGTCAGGAAGCATTCCGCCTTTTATAGCTGAACGTGAAGCAAGTGTAGCAATGACAATAAATATATTTTTTAATTGGCGGAGCTGGTTGTCAGCCATTATACCAATATTGAGTACTGATGAATTTTCAAGTAGTTCTGACAAAGAGATATAATCTCCTTTTTGAATCATATTCATTAAATTTTGCTCCATATCATAAGTGTTATGAATCGTTATATCCTGTTCAGAAAAATCATTGAAAAAAATCTTGTAAGCTTCATGGCAGTTCATTGATTCTTTAAAATGTTCCTGTAAGGAATTATTAATCAAAATATCCTGAAGTGAATATTTCTCATTGTTTAGTATGTAATTTAAAAAGCACAGAAGCTGCATAAGATGCTCCAATGATATATGATTGATTCCCTGCATGGCAATTATGAAACTTTCAATGTCATCTTTTGCTATATCCAATTGACATGCCAGTTCCAACAGTTCTGATGTGGAATCAGCAACTTGTCTTGTCGGGCCGATTACAATCTTATATTCGTTGGAGTTGACAATGCCATAGTAACTAAAATGTGCTGTAAAAAAATAACCGATATGATCAGAAAGCTTAAAAATATCTGACTGATATATCGAAATTGGATCTTTAATAAGATTAACGGAGGAATAATAAAAAGCCAGTTTATTATCTTTATAAATACGTATAGGAACTCCGGAAAAACTGTTTATCATAATGGCAATATAATTATAATCAATAGATTTCATAGTATGAACCTCCTAAAATTATTGATACAATTATACCATTTATGGACACAAATATGCAAGAATTATTGAAGTAACGCTGATCTAATCTCTTAGAAAAAATAATAGAAGAAAGGAATCTGTGAATTATGTACACAAAATTTGTTAAAAAGAAGATTGAAAGTATGCAGTTACGAGAGAGAATAAAATACGGATACAAAAAAGTAATTATACTAATGGTTATTTCAGGGCTGCTTTCTATCATAGCAATAGGTATGCTTCTTTCAAGTGTTATAAATTATGTTGGGATAATTAATGCTTCAGATATAGCAGTCAAAATGTGCAGAGTGGATGTAAATGCTGCAGCAAGAAATGTAAGAGAAATGGCATTGAATGATGATACATCCTCTTATGATGGTTATGAAAAAACTATAGCAAGATTTCTTGAAGATGTTGATTCTCAAATTAAAATAATAAAAAACAAAGGTGTTGTTTCGGAAGAAAAGTATACAGAATATGCAACAGCGTTATCTGATTGGAAAAAACTTACTTCATCCATAATAGAAGAGATTAAATCAGGAAATCAACAGCAGGGTGTGGATGATATTCTTAATAAATGTACGCCGGCATTGAATAAATTGGTAAATATTGCTTTGGAATTAGATGAGATTACAGATGTGGTCAGTGCTAAGGCAGTACAAAATACTATAGTATATGCTGTTTTAGGAATTGTTTTTATTATTTTCTTTTTTGTTGTGGCATATGTGATTTCAAGAAAAACAGGTAATGACATTCTTGTCAGCATTTTGGAGCCGTTGCATGCCATTGAGGATGTTGCAAAGGAATTAACAGAAGGAAATTTACATAGTACATTAGATTACCGTTCGGAAGATGAAATTGGGCGATTGGCACATAGTATGCGTAAATCCATTCGTATTTTAGGTTCATATGTGGATGATATAGACCGTGCAATGAAGCTGTTTTCAGAAGGGAATTTTGACGTTAAGCCTAATGTGGAATGGAAAGGTGATTTTGTCGGAATCTTACATTCATTTATGGATTTTGAAGCAAGTATGGCTAATATAGTAAAAGGAATACAGCAGGCTTCAAATCAGGTATCAGGTGGTGCAGAACAGGTGTCATCAGGTGCAACGGAATTGGCAGATGGAGCTACAAATCAGGCGGCTTCAGTAGAAGAATTGACTGCTACAGTTGAGAATGTTGCAGAAGAGGTAAGAAATAATTCACAGGCGGCAAGTGAAATAAGTTCAAAAGTAGTGTTACTTGGAAACGAAATATTAGAAAATGATACAAAGATGCAAGATATGGTTAAGTCTATGCTTGAAATTAAAGAAGCATCAATGCAGATAGATAAAATTATTGAAACAATCAATGATATTGCATCACAGACAAATCTTCTTGCATTAAATGCTTCTATTGAGGCAGCAAGAGCAGGGGAGGCCGGAAAGGGATTTGCAGTTGTAGCAAATCAGGTAAACCAGTTAGCAGAACAGAGTTCACAGGCAGTAAAAGAATCAGCTGCTTTAATTAAAACATCTGTTAATGCTGTTGGAAAGGGAATGTTACTTGCTGAAGAGACGGCAAAACAGCTTGAGGAAATTGCGAAAAATTCTAAAGTGATTACTGAAGAGGTATCAGGTATCGCAGATACGCTTGCAGACCAGACATCAGAGATAGAGCAGATTAATGAAGGAATAGAGCAGATTAATGACGTTGTACAAAGTAATTCAGCAACTTCTGAGGAGTGTGCTGCGGCAAGCCAGGAAATGAACAACGAAGCAGAACATTTACGTGATATGATAAGTGAAATCAAAGTAGGTGAATTTAAATAAGAAAGAATATGTTTCATTTAAGAGTCAAAATGGCGGATATGCCATAAATATATGTAAGGTTGAAATGATTACAAAATGTTCCTAATGTAAATGATGTAATGGTCAAAAGTTTTTTGCCCATTACATCATTTAAATATTACGATACAGTTTTACATTAGTAACAGTTCAGCCATAAAAAATAAATCTTAGTCTAATTACTCTATAATCATGTTTATTGTACAATCTGATACATGACTGTAATTCATATCAAGTCCATAATCAATGGAAATCTCTATTTTATCGTTTTCTTCATTAATATCAACGCGTGTGGTGTCAAGCCGCATTTTGCAAGGGTCAAAATACCTTTTGACCCCAACATCAGTATATAACAGTATAGCACATGGTAATAAAGAAACACAATAGTTGTCGATTATCAAACATATTTTGCTAATTTGTTTTGATATGCGGTTTTAATGAAATAAATCATATATACCGCTTCGGATTTGAATTTTAGAATTATTTGCTGTGTCGGTTTTAGGTGTGGTTGATTTGTTGAGTGAATTATATTCCTCGTTTGTGAGTTCGCTTTTGAGTTTTTCTTTTGATTCTTTTGGTACAGTGGCGGTTGTGGCGTCCTCAAAACATAAACTTGGGAACAGGACGCACCACCAGTTATGCCCATCAGCTTTACCTATTTCAACACATAATGCATCATAATATCCTGCCGGGAATGTGAGGTCACCATATGTTTTTGTGGGAAAATATCTGTTTTGTATAAAAACTTTTGCTGAATAAGAATAGCCGTTTTCGTGAATAGTATAATCGGCGGATTGTTTAATATTTTCAAATTTGGAGGAGACATATTGCTTTGCCTGTGCCGCCGAAGATATGCCCGAAAGACCGGTTTGAAGTTCTGAGAGGATGCTGTCGCGAACTTTAATTTTAAGTTTCTGGTCATCGTCACTGTCACTGTTTGCAATAACGTGTAGTCTTAGTACATGTCCGGCAATATTTTTTTGGATTTTCGGGTTACTCTGCGACAAAGTTTTGTAAGGATTTTTTTGTATTGTTTCATTGTTGAAAACAGTTGTTGAAAATTTGTTTATGTTGATACAGTTTGCGTTTTTAATCTTTTTTGTTGAAGAAATATTGGTATTTGAGGCTGATTTACAACTTTTATAAGTATTTAAATATGTCTGATAGCTTTTTATACTCATAAATAAAAGTGTAAATGCTACTGAATATATGGCAATAATAAGTATGATTTTTGATAATTTTATTTTGTTCATGTTATTCTCCGTTTTTTATATTTGACATGTCTTATCTGAAGTGTTGCCGTGAAAAAATATTTTATACAGGAATATAAAGATGTTGGGGTAAAAAGATATTTTAACCCTTGCATCACATAAAGATTTTATTAAGAAAATGCTGAAAAGGTGCATTATTGATGTAAATATGTTATCATAGCTTTAATTGGGAGGTTAATATATGTCAAATAGAAATACAAGGGGAGACAGCACGAGAGTGTTTAATCCCGATGATATTATTGTTCGAGAAAGACAGACAAGAAATGCCACAGCATCGGGAAATGCTGCCGGAAACAGAAATAGCAGAACTTCACAAAATATGAGAACTGCCCAGCGTGCGAATGGTACCGGTACACTCACGCCTAAGCAGGCGAAAAAACAGGAAAAGAAGATTAGAAAGCATAAGAGACATAAAAAGTTTTGGTTTGGCTTTAAGATATTTATGTTGATTTGCCTGTTAGCTATATTAGCGGCACTTGTAGTAATTTATTTTAAATTCGGTGATGACCTTTTAAAATGGAAGATGGAAGCTACGGATATAGTGGAAAATTCAACATCAGATACATTTAGAGCATCTGAGACGAGTATTATTTATGCTTCAAACAAATCAATGATAGCAAAGCTGAAAGGTGACAAGGATTCTTATTATCTGACATTTGATGAAATTCCGCAGTCGGTTAAAGATGCGATGGTTGTCACAGAGGATAGAGATTTTTACAAACATGAAGGAGTAAACTTTTTATCAACTGCAAAGGCAGCTGTTATGCTTGTTGAGAGCAAGTTGAGGCATCAGGATATTTCAAGAGGTGGAAGT
Organism: Butyribacter sp.; assembly: GCF_056818865.1. Lineage (NCBI taxonomy): Bacteria > Bacillati > Bacillota > Clostridia > Lachnospirales > Lachnospiraceae > Butyribacter > Butyribacter sp. Next base: position 65,976 of record NZ_DBLYGC010000001.1, on the reverse strand, counting down.
ACCATAACACAGCAGCTTGCAAAGAATGTTTTTCTTTCAAATGAACGGTCGTATGAAAGAAAAGTAAGAGAAATATTTATTGCATTGGACTTGGAGAAGAAGTATACAAAAGACCAGATTCTTGAGTTCTATATAAATAATATTTATTTTGCAAATGGATATTATGGAATAGAAGCGGCAAGTAAAGGGTATTTTAATAAATCTGCCAAAGACCTTGATCTTGCAGAAGCAGCATTTTTGTGTTCTATACCAAACAGACCAAGTTTGTATAATCCGTTAGAACATTATAAAAATACTTTGAAAAGAAAAAGCCGTATTTTAAAACAGATGCTTGATGCAGACTGTATTACTGCTGCTGAATATAGTGATGCAAATTATGAAGAGGTAATTTTAAATCCTGCACAGGCACTTAAAACGCAGAATTATATGACAACATATGCAATCAGTTGTGCGACAAAGTCACTTATGCAGGCGAGAGGCTTCGAGTTTAAATATAAATTTGACAGCACGGAAGAACAGAAACAATACGAAAAAGAATATGATGAATTGTACGATGATTGCCATAATTCATTGTATACCGGAGGGTATCGTATTTATACATCTTTAAATAAGAAGAAACAGAAGAAGTTGCAGAAAGCGGTTGATGACCAGCTTGCAGGATTTAAAGAAAAAACAAAGAAAGATAAAATTTATAAATTGCAGGGAGCGGCTACATGTATAGATAATTCAAATGGTCTTGTTGTAGCTATCGTAGGAGGAAGAAAACAGAAAAATATTACAGGTTACACATTAAACAGGGCATATCAGAGTTACAGACAGCCGGGAAGCTGTTTTAAGCCGGTTGCTGTTTACACACCTCAGCTTGAGAGAGGATACACCCCTGACAGTATAGTTGATGATACTTATTTCAATGGTGGACCGCACAATGCAGACGGAAGTTATGCAGGAAAAATTTCGCTCAGATATGCGGTTGAAAAATCAAAAAATGTAATTGCGTGGAAATTATTTCAGGAGCTTACACCTGAGGTTGGACTGTCTTATCCTATTAAAATGGGATTTGCAAAGATAGTAGATTCAGATTATTATCCGGCGGCATCGCTTGGTGGACTTACGAATGGTGTTACAACTGTTGAAATGGCATCAGCATTTGCAGCTATTGAAAATGATGGTGTGTTCAGAGAGCCGACATGTATAAGCAAGATTACTGATTCTGAAGGAAAAACCATAGTAAACAACAAGAAAAACCGGAAGGAAAAACATGTTTACAAACAGAATGCAGCCAGAATGATGACAAGTATTCTGCAGGGCGTACTTGTAAGTGGAACTGCAAGGGGAAATGCACTTGACAATATGTCGTGTGCAGGAAAGACAGGAACAACGAGTGATAAAAAAGACGGATGGTTCTGTGGATATACACCATACTATACAACTACAGTATGGGTAGGCTATGATAATCCTAAGACGCTTTATGATTTGTATGGAAATACTTATCCACTCAGGATTTGGCGTGAGTTTATGTCTGATATACATCAGGGGCTTGAAAATAAAGAATTTGAAAGTTATGAGGGACAGAATAGCAGCGGTTCATCGGGTCAGGATTATAGCAGTGATTATAATTCAGACGGAAATACAACCGTGACGGCAGTACCTACAATGGATCCTGATGCAATGGATAATACAAATCCGACGGAGGCACCGGACAATGACAGTGAAAATAATACGGACAAAGATACGGAGGCAGCCCCTACAAAGAAACCGGCAGATAATAATGATAATACAGATGTTGGAGACTCAGGTGATGATGGGGATGATTCACAGCCTGATGATGTAGGTGGAGATGATGATTCGATACCTGATGATGTAGGCGGGGATGATACTGTGAATTAATTGTGAAACTTTCACATCAATGGAGCGATCCGTGGCATCATTTGATGGTAAGTTACTTTCTGGGCACAACGCATTATATGTTCAAAGTCAAATAGTACGAAACGAGGAGAGATATGGTAAGTTTTAGTTTATGTATGATTGTAAAAGACGAGGAGGCAGTCTTATCAAGGTGTCTCGACAGCCTGCATGACATAATGGACGAGATAATTATAGTAGATACGGGATCGACCGACAAGACAAAGGAAATTGCAAGGAAATATACCGATAAAATATTTGATTATAAATGGTGTAATGATTTTGCAGATGCAAGAAATTTTGCGGCATCAAAAGCCACAGGAGATTATATATATACGGCAGATGCAGATGAATATCTTGATGCCGAAAACAGAGATAAACTTTGCCAATTAAAAAAGATCATGCTGCCTGAAATAGAAATCGTACAAATGCTTTACCATACACCTGCCGGTTTGAGTACGGTGTACAATTTTGAGGAGGAATACAGACCCAAATTATATAAAAGACTTAGAACATTTTCTTGGATAGACCAGATACATGAGACATTGAGAGTAGACCCGGTAGTTTACGACAGTGATATTGTGATTGAGCACAGACCACTCACAAATCATGCACCGAGAGATTTTGCGGCATTTGAGAGAATTGCCGCAGATGGAAAAAGACTTTCAAAGAAACTGCATCATATGTATGCAATGGAGCTTTTCCGTTCCGGAGGTGATGATGATTTTATGAAATCGGAAAATTTATTTAAGAGGACTCTTGAAGAAGATGGAAGAACCATAGATGAGGTAAAAGAAGCTTTTTGTGTGCTTGCAAGATGTTATAGAGTAAAAGGTGATATAGTCTCATTTATGGAATGTGCACTTAAAGATGCAGCCACTTCATCTTGTGCAGAGATTTGCTGTGAGCTTGGAATGTATTATGAAAGCGTGGGGAATATTTCAGAAGCTGTTATGTGGTATCAGAATGCACTTACAGAAACAGAGAGCATTCTTGACATAAGAAGTTCACAGGAAATCCCTAATGAGGCACTGGAAAGATTAGAGTAACGTATCAATGACTTATTATGCCGGGCGTGGTGTATTAGTATTTTTGGATGAATGGAGTTTTGATATGGAAGAAAAGACAACATATATGACGATTAATGAAGAAACCGCTGAGGAAATTGAGAATAAGATGCCGGAGGAAAGCGAACTGTACGACCTTGCGGATTTGTTTAAAGTTTTTGGTGATTCGACCAGAATAAAAATTCTCTACGTTCTGTTTGAGAATGAAATGTGTGTGTATGATATAGCTTCTATTCTTAATATGACTCAAAGTGCAATCTCTCATCAGCTTCGCATATTGAAGCAGAACAGGCTTGTCAAGTTCAGAAAGGAAGGAAAGACAGTTCTTTATACACTTGCGGATGAACATGTTTTTACGATACTCAGTCAGGGAATAGAACATGTAGAAGAGTGAACATAGAAAGAAAAAACTCTGTATGTATTTTTATATGGAGTTTTTAGACAAGGGGGGAAGATTGATATGACACCAGAAGAAAAAGCACGTCTTATAATTGATGAAAAGTTATGTCAGGCAGGATGGGTTATACAAGATATGAATCGCCTGAACCTTGCTGTGTCTTTAGGTGTTGCTGTGAGAGAATTCCCTACAAGTACTGGAGAGGTAGATTATGCATTGTTTATTGACGGTCAGCCAGCAGGTGTAGTAGAGGTTAAGAGAGAAGAAGCTGGTCAATCAATCACAGATGTAGAGATTCAGTCCGGAAGGTACGCCCATAGTACCTTTAAATGGGTTAGGGTAGATTATTTTATCCGCTTTGTATATGAAGCGACAGATAAATTGATTAGATTTACAGATTATAAGGACATGAAATATAGGTCAAGAACAGTTTTTTCATTTCATCGTCCAGAGACACTTCGTGAGTTACTGAAACAACCAGATACGATTCGTAATAATATGAAGCATTTTCCAGTTTTGGACGAAACAGGTTTTCGTAAATGTCAGATAAATGCCATAAAAAAATTGGAAGAGTCGTTTGCTGATAACAGACCAAAGGCATTAGTACAGATGGCTACTGGTGCAGGGAAAACATTTACAGCTATAACTGCATCATATAGATTGCTCAAATATGGAAAAATCAATCGGATTTTATTTTTGGTGGATACCAAGGGATTGGGTGAACAGGCAGAGAGAGAATTTCTTGCCTATACTCCGACAGATGATCCAAGATCTTTTTCACAGATTTACGGTGTAAGAAGATTGACAAGCTCATATATTCCAAGCGATGTACAGATATGTATCAGTACAATACAAAGAATGTATTCCATTTTGAAGGGCGAAGAACTGGATGAATCTGCGGAAGAAACTTCTTTTGCAGAATTGACGACAGCTGAAAGTAAGGCACCGAAAGAGGTGGTTTACAACGAGAAATATCCTCCGGAATTCTTTGATGTAATCATCGTAGATGAATGTCATAGATCCATTTACAATGTGTGGAGTCAGGTTTTGTCTTATTTTGATGCATTTATTGTGGGCTTGACTGCGACACCGGACAATAGGACATTTGCGTTCTTTGATGAAAATATAGTTAGTGAATATCCGAGAGAACAGGCCATTGTGGATGGTGTAAATGTTGGAGAGGATATTTTCTTGATTGAAACAAATGTTGGAAAAAATGGTGGACATTTGATGAAACAATTAATTGAATATAGAGACCGATTATCAAGAGCCAAGAGGTGGAAGCAGCTAGACGAGGATATACATTATCAGCCCACACAGCTAGATCGAGATATTGTAAATCCAAGTCAGATTCGGACGGTCATTAAGGCATATAAGGAAAATCTTTATACGAAATTGTTTTCAAGAAGAAAAGAAGTTCCTAAGACATTGATTTTTGCAAAGACAGATAGTCATGCAGATGACATTGTTCAGATAGTGAGAGAAGAGTTTGGGGAAGGAAACGATTTTTGCAGAAAGATTACCTATTCTGTAGATAATTCTGAATCTGTACTTAGCTCTTTTAGAAATGATTATAATCCTAGAATCGCAGTTACCGTTGATATGATAGCAACCGGTACAGATGTTAAGCCGATTGAATGTTTGATTTTCATGCGTGATGTGCGTAGCAAGAATTATTTTGAGCAGATGAAAGGCCGAGGAACCAGAACACTAAGTAAAGACGAACTTCAGAAGGTGACTCCATCTGCAACAGAAAATAAGGACCATTTTGTTATTGTGGATGCAGTTGGTGTCACTAAATCAAGAAAATCAGATACCAGACCGTTAGAGAGTAAGCCATCAGTTAGCATGAAAGAATTGATGATGAATGTTGCTTTAGGAGCTAAGGATGAGAAAATATTGACTTCTCTTGCAAACCGTGTGATTCGGTTAAATAGTCAGATGACACCAGCAGAGAGAAAGCAATTTGAAGAGAAAGTGGGTACTCCGGCAGGAACTGTCGCGGAAAGACTTTTGAACGCCTTTGATGAAGATGTGATAGAAAAAAGGGCACAGTTCAAAACCAGTGTTGAAGAGCCTGACGAAGAGGAGAGAAAAGAAGCCCAAAAGGAACTAATAAAGCAAGCAGTAGCACCGTTCCATAATCCAGATGTACGTGAATACATAGAGAATGTAAGGCGTAATCATGATCAGATTATTGACAATGTAAACATTGATTCTGTAATCTTTGCTGGTTTTGATACTCAGCAGGAAGAAACAGCAGAGCGTGTGATTAAGACATTCCATGAGTTCATTGAAGAAAACAAGGATGAGATTGTGGCATTGCGAATTATCTATGATGAAACTTATAAAAACAGACCTATGGCAATAGAACAGCTGAAAGCCTTATATGAGAAACTTAAATCAAAGGGAATTACTGTGGAACGACTGTGGGATTGTTATGCTATTAAGAAGTCTGATAAAGTGAAGAGAGGAACAATAGCACAGCTGACAGATTTGATTTCCATCATTCGCTTTGAAATGGGATATATAGATAATCTGACGCCATTTGCAGACAAGGTGAATTATAACTTCATGCAATGGACGTTGCGGAGAAATGCTGGTGCTATACATTTCACGGAAGAACAGATGGAGTGGCTACGCTTGATCAAAGATCATATTGCAACTTCGCTCAGTATCTTGCCGGAAGATCTGGATCTGACACCGTTTGATCGGAAAGGTGGACTGTTGGGATTTTATGATGCTTTCGGGGATAGTTATGAAGAAATATTACAAGAAATGAATGAGGAATTGGTGGCGTAAGGAGAATGTACAATGTGGAATTATGTACCTTTTGAAGAGGCTGTTGAGATATGTGATACTCAACGTAAACCAATTAATAATAAAGATAGAGCAAGGCGAATAGAGGGTAAGAAAAAAGATAGTTTATATCCATATTATGGTGCAACTGGTCAAGTCGGCTACATAGACGATTATATTACAGATGGGGAATATGTTTTGTTGGGAGAAGATGGTGCTCCATTCCTAAATACATTTGCAAAAAAGGCATATATTATTTCGGGAAAAACTTGGGTTAATAACCATGCTCATGTTTTAAAATCAAAAACAAATAATAAATTTTTATGCTACTATTTGAATTATTTTAATTATAGTGGATATGTTTCTGGAACAACGAGATTAAAGCTAACTCAAGGACAAATGAAACATATAAAAATACCGGATGTGTCAATTGAAGAGCAGAATCGTATTGTCTCACGCATCGAGGAATTGTTTTCTGAGTTGGATAAAGGTGTGGAGACATTGCAAATTATTAAAGAACAGCTGACTGTATATCGGCAGGCAGTGTTGAAAATGGTATTTGCATCAATGAATGAAAGAAAATCAATACAAGAAGTATCTTCTTTAGTAACAAGCGGTTCACGTGGATGGGCAAAATATTATAATGAAAAAGGTGTTCGATTTATTCGAATTACAGACTTGACAAGAGATAAAATTAAATTGAAAAACAATGCAATTCAGCGTGTGCTTTTACCAGAAGGAGTTGAAGGAAAAAGAAGCCGGTTGCAGGGGAACGATGTTTTAATATCTATTACGGCTGATTTGGGCAGTATTGCATTGGTGCCCGAAGATGTTGAAGAAGCCTATATTAATCAACATATAGCAGTAGTGCGTTTTGTAAACAGTCATCAAGGAGAATTCATGGCGTGGTATCTAAAAAGTGATTATGGACAAAAAGAATTACTACGTAATAAAAGAGGAGGTGGAAAGTTAGGATTAGGATTAGACGATATTAGAAATACGCTAGTTCCAATTGTATCGGATGAGGTAGCGGATGAAGTTGTTTCTGAAATCGAATCACGCATGTCTGTTTGTGATAGTATCGAGCAAACCGTAGACACAGCACTTTCACAAGCTGAAGCCATGCGTCAAAGCATACTAAAAAAAGCCTTTGAAGGAGGATTAAATTAAATGAGTGAACAGACATCAACAATAGTTTCAAAGGTTTGGGGAATGTGTGGTCCATTGAGAGATGATGGTGTATCCTATGGTGACTATTTGGAACAAATCACATATTTAATATTTTTGAAGATGGCAGAAGAGTATTCTAAGCCACCTTACAAGAGAGATACTGGTATTCCGTCAGATTGTACATGGTCTGATATGAGTTCGTTGAAAGGTGCAGAACTGGAAGAAAAATATAAATCCATACTTGAAAAACTTGGAGAGCAGGGAGGAATTCTTGGAAAAATCTTCAAGGGAGCAACAAATAAAATTAGTAATGCAGCGATTCTTTACAGAGTTGTACAGATGATTGATAAAGAAAAATGGGTTGCCATGTCTTCAGATGTAAAAGGCGAAATTTATGAGGGATTATTACAGAAAAATGCAGAAGATATTAAGAGCGGAGCAGGCCAGTATTTTACTCCACGTCCACTGATCAGAGCAATGGTAAAATGTGTTCGCCCTGAGCCGATGAAGACCATCGCAGATCCCTGTTGTGGCTCAGGGGGATTTTTCTTAGCGGCACAGGCATTTTTGGCAGATCCGGAGAACTATTCGTTGGACAGAGAGCAAAAGGAATTCTTGAAGAATGAAACCTTCTATGGTAATGAAATTGTGTCTGCAACATATAAAACTGCATTAATGAACTTATATCTTCATAATATTGGAGATATTTACGGAAAAGTGCCGATTGTTCAAGGAGATGCACTCTTGACTGACCCAAGTTATCGTGTGGATTATGTATTAACTAATCCTCCATTTGGAAAGAAATCTTCCATTACTTTTACCAATGAAGAGGGAAAGCAGGAAGATGAAGATCTGGTTTATAACCGTCAGGATTTTTGGACGACTGGATCCAATAAGCAGTTGAATTTTGTACAGCATATTAATACGATTTTGAAGGCAACCGGAAAAGCCGCTGTGGTAGTTCCGGATAACGTACTGTTTGAAGGCGGAGTGGGTCAAATCGTCCGTAAGAAATTACTGGAGACTACGGACTTGCATACAATTTTAAGATTGCCAACCGGAATCTTCTACAAGCAAGGTGTAAAGGCTAATGTAATCTTTTTTGATAAGCGTCCGGCTAGTGCAGAAATGCAAACAAAGAAAATCTGGATATATGATTTCCGTACAAATGTGCATTTTACATTGAAACAGCATCCGATGACGGATTCGAATCTTGATGATTTCGTTAAATGTTATAATCCAGAAAATCGCTATGAGCGTACAGAAACATGGTCTGAAGAAAATCCAGATGGTCGTTTCCGTTGCTATGATGTTCAGGAGATACTTGAAAGAGATAAAACGAGCTTGGATATTTTCTGGATTAAAGATAAATCTCTTGCAGATCTCGATAATTTACCGGAGCCAGATGTGCTGGCATCAGATATTATCGAGAACTTGCAGAGTGCCTTAGAGAGTTTTCAAGAACTGCAATTACAGATAGGAAAATAATAAATGGAAACAATTTTTGAAAAGAGGTATTGTAAAGAATTAAAATATATAGGCCGATACGAAACAGAAGGATTGCTTTCATATAACATTCAGCGAGAGTGGGCATTACAGCGTGAAAAAATAAAATTTAATGTGGAAATTATGACTGTAATGAATCGAAAAAGTATAATTATAACAATGTCAACTCCTATACTTTTGAGTAAAGCGCATGAATTGCTTTGCAAAATTTTAAGATATGAATGTCTTTTTGATGGACGTTTTTTTAAAATGCAAAAATATGAAATTGACAACTTAGATATTACTGCAGAGATGAGAAAAAGCATGCTGTCGTATTGTGAGGGAGAAAAAGCTTATACAAAATTTAGTCAACCTATGAATGATACAATATATAAAAGAGGATTTTGTGCATGGGAGCGTTTTAATAAAAAATTACTCAGTATGAATCAAATGTTTTATTATATTGGCTTTGGCAATGGAATGACTGCTGATTTGAGATTGGCATTGTTTGCAGAGATATTTGAACCATTATCAGAACATCTTGAATATTTGCAAAAAGTTCAAATTAATTGTTCACAGCAGTCTAGGCAGAGAAACGCTAGGTGTCCTAAATGTGATTTTGGATTCAAAATCTCAACACAAAATAGACCAAGTTTGAGAGATAAGATAGAATCGGTTATTCGTGTATATGGACTACGAATTTTTGATGGAGATGATGTTCTGAAAATCTTAAAGAAAACTGTTAATACGAGAAATAAAATGCTTCATGTAAAAATAAAAGAGGACATATTAACGGGTGGACAGTGTGGATTTTATATTAGAAAGTATGTGGAATTGTACCGAACAGCTATACTTTCAGAACTAAAGTTATGGAATTCAGATATGGAAAATGACCTTATGATTGCAATAGAAAGATATAATTCTGAATTTCCCCAATTGAGAATTAAACAAAAAAGGAACAAAAATCATAGATAGGAATGGAGATGACACTATGGAACTTGAAATGGATGTAGAGGATTTATTAAACAAAAGAAAATTAGAATCAGACCGAATAGAGTTTAAGACTGGGTGGAATCCTGACGATATCTACCATAGTGTCTGTGCATTCGCAAATGATTATAATAATGATGGCGGCGGTTATATTGTTGTAGGCGTTGAGGAAGAAAATGGTGTTGCCAAGCGTCCGGTAAAAGGTTTACCTGAATATATGTTGGATTCAATACAGAAAGATATGTTGGGGTACAATAATTTGATTTCTCCACCCTACTTTCCACAGGGGATACCAGCAGAAGTGGATAGAAAATGGATTTTTGTAATTGTTGTCAGAACAGGACAGCAGCGACCTTATAAATCACCAGAGCATGTAACAAGTAAGAAAGAAAAGAAGTACAATTATTATATTCGTTATCAGACAAGTTCTGTTAAGGCAAATAGTGAACAGGAGCGAGAACTGATTAATATGTCAGATCAAACCCCGTTTGATTGCAGAGCAAACCATAAGGCAACATTTGAGGATATTTCACCGGTGCTGTTAGAAGATCATTTGAGAAAAACTGGTAGTAAGCTTGCTAAACAGGTAAGGGAACGTGGTGTTGAGGAAATACTTAATGATATGCAGCTATTGGTTGGTCCTCCAGAACTCAGATATATTCAGAATGTGGCAATTATGATGTTCTGTGAGCATCCAGAAAAATTCTTTGGATATACTTATGTACAGATGACCTCTTTTCCTAAAGGAAGCATTGAAAATCCAAGTATTAGTGAAGATTTCCCTAATATTACAGGTTCGGTGCCTCAGATGATTCAGGCAACAATGGAAAGATTTCGTAATTTGATTATTCGAGAAAAGGTAATTAAAGTACCAAATCAGATGGAGGCATTAAGGATATTCAATTATCCATATCAGGCAATAGAGGAGGCTGTGGTAAATGCTTTTTATCACAGAGATTATATGTCCTTTGAACCAGTAACTATAGAGATAGAGCCGGATTGCATAAATATTATGAATTTTCCGGGGATAGACAGATCTATTTCAGAAAAAACGATAGCTGAGGGAAAGAGATTTGTTTCGAGATATTATAGAAATAGACGACTTGGAGAGTTTTTAAAAGAACTGGATTTATCAGAGGGACATTCTTCTGGCATACCAACAATACAGGAAGAACTTGAGAAGAATGGCTCACCAAGAGCGGAGTTCTTTACGGATGAAGATAGACGAGCTATGAGAATAAGAATTCCAATCCATCCGGCGTTTTTGGAAGCTGATGATGAAGTTTTGCTGCCAGATAGCTATGAAAAAGCGACGAAAAAATTATCAAAGAAAAAGATAGGACAATATGATAAAATTCTAAAATTATTGAATGATGGCGAGTGGCATAAAACGGCTGAAATAGCCGATAATATTGGACTAAAGGATACTAGAACAAAGGAATTATTAAAAGAATTAATAGTACTTGATAAACTCATCGATAATGGGAAAACAAAAGGCAAGTTGTACAGATTAAAATAATTCGTCGCTTTTTTCGTTTGAAAAGCGACGAAAAAAGCGACGAATTATTTATTCCTCATTGCTGTTTTTATATTATTTATACTTGCCTTTTAAATATAATTATGATATATTGAATACAACATATGAATAATTGTTCATATGAACACTGACTAAAATAAATTAAAAGACAAGGAGACCTCTTATTATGAAGAAGAAATATCATATAGAAGGTATTGACTGTGCGAATTGTGCAGCCAAAGTTGAGAAAAAGATGAATGACCTTCCGGATGTCAGTGTTACATTGACATTTGCAACAAGCCAGCTTTTGGTGGAAGCAGAAAATCCGGATGAGGTACTTCCGAAACTTAGAGAGATAGCAGATAAGATGGAACCGGGCACTGTGATAGAAGAGATTTCAAAGGCAAAGAAACACAGTGGAAAAAAGAAAACTCACCATCACCATGACGATGAAGATAGTTGTGATGACGACTGTTGCTGTCACGGAGAGCATGAGGAACATGAGCACCACCACCATCATCATGATGACGAAGATTGCTGTGATGGTGACTGTTGCTGCCACGGAGAACATGAAGGACATGAACATCACCACCACAAACATCTTGATGGGGTGACTAAGAAAAAATATCGTATAGAGGGTATTGATTGCCCAAATTGTGCGGCAAAAGTTGAGAGAAAGATGAATGAACTGCCGGATGTGGCGGTTACATTGACATTTGCGACCAGCCAGCTTTTGGTGGAGGCGAAAAACCCGGATGAGGTACTTCCAAAACTTAGAGAAATAGCAGATAAGATGGAACCCGGAACTGTTATTGAAGAATACAGCAGTGAAAAAAAGACATCGGTTGAAGCGGATGAAGATGGAGGCGACGATGATGTCAAAGTGGAACTTATAAAAATTGCGATCGGTGCATTTGTTTTTATAGGTGGTGTTGTCTGTCAGAAATATCTTAATGTTATACCGGCTGTGTATATAGAACTTTTTGTTGTATCATATATTATACTTGGCGGTGAAGTTGTTTTAAAAGCTGTTAAAAATCTTTTTCGAGGTAAATTATTTGATGAAAACTTCCTTATGAGCATTGCTACCATTGGTGCATTTGCTACAGGTGAATATCCGGAAGCAGTAGGCGTTATGCTGTTTTATGAAATCGGTGAACTTTTTGAGGATATTGCGGTTGGAAAAAGCCGTAAACAGATTATGGAAGCAGTTGATATGCGTCCTGAGGTTGTAAGGTATATAGATGGGGATAATGTAATAGAACTTGACCCTGAAGAAATAGAGATTGGAGACATTATAGAAGTACGACCGGGTGACAGAATACCACTTGACGGAGTTGTTGTTAAAGGAGACAGCCGTATTGATACTTCTGCGGTGACAGGTGAGCCTGTTCCGGTAGGAGTAAAAGAGGGAAGTGAAGTTGTTTCAGGTTGCGTAAACATGTCGGGTCTTATATATGTAAAAGTTGAAAAGCTTTTGGAAGAGTCGATGGTAAGCCGTATTCTTGAAGCAGTTGAAAATGCGGCGGCATCGAAACCTAAGATTGACAGATTTATAAGTAAATTTGCGAGAATTTATACACCTATCGTTGTATTTGCTGCTTTGGCTACAGCAGTTATACCGTCACTTATAACAGGAAACTGGCATTACTGGGTATATACAGCACTTACTTTCCTTGTTATAAGCTGTCCGTGTGCTCTTGTTTTAAGTGTACCACTTGCATTCTTTGCGGGAATAGGAGCAGGTTCCAAAAAAGGAATTTTGTTTAAAGGCGGAGTTTCACTTGAGTCACTTGCTGAAGTAAAAGCAGTTGTTATGGATAAAACAGGAACAGTAACAGAGGGAAATTTCAAGGTAGCACAGATAGTAAGTGATGGAAATTATGCCGAGGACAGAATACTTGCTTTTGCGGGTGCGGCAGAGAGCCGTTCGACACATCCAATCGCAACAAGTATTATGGAAGAGGTGAAGAAAAGAAGACTTGAAATACCTGAGGTAAAAGATATAAAAGAAATTTCCGGAAAAGGAATGGAAGTTACGCTGGATGATGGAATGCTTTTATGTGGAAATATTGAGCTTCTGACAATGAAAGGAATAGAAGTTCCAAGTAAAGCTAAAGAAATTTATGGAACAGAAGTATTGCTTGCATTTAATGAAAAATACATTGGTTATATAGTTATCAATGATAAGATAAAATCAGACTCTAAACAGGCAATAAGTGACATAAAGAGATATGGACTTTGGACGGCAATGCTTACAGGTGATGCAAAAAAGAATGCTGAGATGGTAGCTAAAGAGGCAGGAATAGATATTTGTTATGCAAAACAGCTTCCACAGGATAAACTTAATAACCTTTCAAAAATCCGTGAGGAAAAAGGTGCTGTTATGTTTGTCGGCGATGGAATAAATGATGCCCCTGTTCTTGCCGGAGCTGATGTAGGAGCAGCAATGGGAAGTGGAGCAGATGCAGCAATTGAAGCGGCAGATGTTGTGTTTATGAATTCAAGACTTTCGGCTATACCTGAGAGTATAAAGATTGCGAAGAAAACAAAAGCAATTGCAATGCAGAATGTAATAGGTGCACTTGTAATCAAGGCACTTGTAATGATTCTTGGATTTGCGGGAATTGCTTCAATGTGGATGGCAGTATTTGCCGATTCCGGTGTGGCAATGATATGTGTACTCAATTCGGTAAGGATTTTGTTCGGAAAGAAAAAATAAAAAGATTGAGAAAAAAGTAACGATTTAAAAGCATGAAATGGAGAAAAGGATGATTATATGGAGAAGATACGGCATAAATTATTAAAAAAAATTATAAGTCTGTTTTTAATAATTGCAATGGGAACAGTAAGTGTTCAGTCTTTGTCATTTAATTCTGAATATTGTAAAGCAGCGGCATATGTACAAAAACATGGCAGATTGAAAGTTAAGGGAACAAATATAGCAGACAAAAACGGAAAGACAGTCAGATTAAAAGGTGTCAGTTCACATGGAATAAACTGGGATGTCGGATATCCGTACATTACTGAGAAAACATTTAAAACATTGCGTGACAAATGGAAAGTAAACACGGTAAGGCTTGCAATGTACACGCAGGATTACAACGGATATTGTGTGACTGATGTATCAAGCCGCAAAAAGCTGCTTGATACCATAGATACCGGTGTAAAAGCCGCAAAAAAACTTGGTTTGTATGTGATAATAGACTGGCATGTTTTAAATGACCGGACACCTTTAAAATATCAGGAAAAGGCTAAAAAATTTTTTGCTCAAATGTCAAAAAAATATGCATCCTATCAAAATGTGCTCTATGAGATATGCAATGAGCCAAATGGAGGGACAACCTGGTCTGATATTAAAAAATATGCAAAAAAGGTAATTCCTGTTATAAGAAAAAATGATAAAAACGGCATTATAATTGTAGGAACTCCAAATTGGTCGCAAGATGTTGATATTGCGGCAAAAAGTCCGATAAAAGGATACAAAAACATTATGTATTCAATACATTTTTATGCGGCAACACATGGGGACAGTTATAGGGATAAACTTAAAACAGCACATAAAAACGGGCTGCCTGTAATCTGTACAGAGTTTGGTACATGCGATTCAAGCGGAAACGGAAAATATGATTTTTCAAGTGCTAATAAATGGATTAAGCTTATGAACAGTTATAATATGGGATATGTTTGCTGGAGCCTTAGTAATAAGCCTGAAAGCGCATCGCTTTTAAAAGCGTCATGCAAAAAGACAAGCGGATTTACCGGTAATGATTTGAGTGGTCAGGGTAAATGGCTGGTCGGGAAGTATAAGAAATAATAATATAAACAGTTGTGCACAACTGTTCACAGAATTAACACAAAAATAATATTGACTAAAAATGACTATCGTGATAGTATAAAAACGTAATAACTATTGCAATAGTCATTTTTTATAAACCGAAAACACAGGGAGGAATTACCATGGGAATAAAGCTTTATGATTCAGAACTGAAAGTTATGGAGATTTTATGGAAAGAGGGTGAATTGACAGCAGGACAGATAGCAAAAATTTTAAAAGAAGAAATAGGGTGGAATAGAAATACCACATATACAGTTATTAAAAAATGTATTGAAAAAGGCGCTGTTGAAAGAATTGAACCGAAATTCAGATGCAGAGCACTTATTTCAAAGAAAGATGCACAGGAATATGAGACAGAGGAACTTATAGACCGTATGTTTGAAGGGTCAAAAAAGAATTTTTTTGCGGCAATGTTGTCTGAGGACAGATTGACGGCAGAAGAACTGGAGCAGTTGAAAGATATGGTAAATCAAATGAAGTGAGGTGTTTAAATGCTTATAGACATGAGTGTTTCGGCAGGAGTGCTTATTATACTTACGATTATTTTAGAAAAAGCTGTCGGGAATTATTTTTCAAAAAGATTTATCGTTACAATGTGGAAAATTGTTTTACTTCGTTTGATAATACCGGTTAATCTTCCGATAACAATTGGTATTGCAAAGCCTTTCATTGGAGTGGTCAGAGGAGCAAAAAATATTTTGGGTGGGCTTTTTAGGAGTGAAAATAAGTCCGGGATATATTATGCAGCAGGGACATCAGTGATGTCGAAGCCGCAAAATCTGTATTCTGAAAATAATAATATAAATTTAGTGTTGACAGGGTGGGGACTTGTGGCAGTTGTTTTAATTGTGTTTTTTGCAGTTTCATATTATAGGGAGTACAAAAAGTTTAAAGCTGCATTACCATTACAGGAGGAACTTGAGCAGAATATCAGGCAGATGAAAATTTTGCCGAAACATGTAAAACTTTATGTTTCTGATATGACAGCGACACCGATAACATTTGGAATTATACATCCGGAGATAATATTTCCAAAAATATTTATGAGATTGAAAAAATCGGACGGGTTGTCTTCTGGTCAAGACAATGAAATAAAATACGTGTTGATGCATGAAAGTATTCATATAAAATATGCGGATAACATTTGGAAACTGGCGGTGATTTTTGCAGTTTGTATTCATTGGTTCAATCCTCTTGTATGGCTGATGTATATTTTTATGAACCGTGATATTGAAATGGCTTGTGATGAGCGGGTGATATTGAGATGCGGTGAAGATTTCAGGAAAGAATATGCAATGGTGCTTTTGAACCTTGCGGAAAAACAGTGTAGATTATCATTCTTTGCCAACGGTTTTGGAAAGAATGCAGTAAAAGAAAGGATAGTGGCTATTATGAAATTTAAGAAAACAACAACAATCGGAGCGTTAGGAGCAGCAATTATACTTGCAGGAGCCGTGACAGTATTTTCACAGAACGGTATTGCACAAGCTTTCACAGAAGCAAATAGTAACGGAGAGATAAAAACGGAGCAGGTATCGGCAAAAAAACAGTCCGTTGCAGATGATGAAACAAAGAAATCCGGTAAAGTAGAAAGAACTGCTAATAATAAAGCACAGGTAAAATCAGACGAGAAGGACGTAAGCGAGACACCTGAAAAAAATAAAGACTCAAAAGTTGTAGTTGAAATAAATGATGCCGAAGAAAACGGAAATGCAACGGGTAATTCAGCTTCATGCACAGCATATGCCGATGGAAGTGTAACATATTATGTAGACGGAAAACAGGTGGACTTAACAAAGGATGAACTTGATAAACTCGAAAAAAACGGTAAAGTTACAATAAATGTAAACTTAAAAAGTGCAAAACAAAAATAAGTATAAAAAGTAAGTATTGTTAAAATCTCAAAAAAGAGTTAAGATGTTTAATAATGCAGAAAAACAGGAGGCTCATAATGACTAAAGAGATTTTTGACGGATATAAATATATTGAAGGTGGAGTATGTGCTGCTAAAGGTTTTGTCGCAAACGGACTTAACTGCGGTATAAATCCGGTTAAGGAAAAGTTTGACCTTGGTGTTGTGTACAGTGAAAAAGAGTGTAATGCGGCAGGTGTTTATACTCAGAATAAAGTAAAAGGTGCACCGATAATTGTTACTAAAAAGCATCTTGAAAAGAGCGGCGGCAAAGCAAAAGCAGTTATTGTCAATTCAAAAAACGCAAATACATGTAATGCTGACGGTGAGGAGATTGCAGAGAAAGTTTCTGAGCTTCTTGCAGACGCAATAGGAATTAAGCCTGAGGAAGTAATAGTTGCTTCAACAGGAGTTATAGGACAGAGACTTTCAGTAAAACCTTTTGAAGATTATATGCAGCAGCTTGTTGACGGAATGACAGCAGACGGTCATACAGCGGCAGCAGATGCGATTATGACAACAGATACTGTTCGCAAGGAAGTTGCTGTGGAGTTTGAGATTGATGGAAAAGTTTGTCATCTCGGCGGTATGGCAAAAGGAAGTGGAATGATTCATCCGAATATGGCGACAACGCTCAATTTTGTGACAACAGATACAGCTATTTCATCGGAAATGGTTCAGAAAGCACTTAGCGAAATAGTCAAGATTACATATAACTGCCTCAGCATAGACGGAGATACATCTACAAATGATATGGTAAGTGTCATGGCAAACGGACTTGCAGGAAATAAAGAGATTGTAGCTGAAGATGAAAACTACGAAAAGTTCAAGAAAGCTCTTTATATTGTAATGTCAAACATGACGAAAATGCTTGCAGCAGATGGTGAGGGTGCTTCAAAGCTGCTTGAGTGTACCTGCTGTGGTGCACCTGACATGGAAACAGCAATAATTGTAGCAAAAAGTGTTATCAGAAGCCCGTTATTCAAATGTGCAATGTTTGGAGAAGATGCAAACTGGGGAAGAATTCTTTGTGCCATCGGATATGCAGAAGCAGAATTTGATATTTCAAAAGTCAGTGTATCACTTCGCTCAGAAGTTGGCAGTGTGAAAGTATGTGAGAATGGAGCAGGAGTTGAGTTTTCAGAGGATGAAGCAGCAAAACTTCTTGCAAAAGACGAAATATTTATAGACGTTAATCTTGGTCAGGGAGAAGCCAGTGCGAAAGCATGGGGATGTGACCTTACTTATGATTATGTTAAGATTAACGGAGATTATCGTTCGTAATTATGGGTGTTTAAAACGTATATTAATGTCAAATGTATATTAAAATTCAAAAAAGCTGGTTCTAAGTATGAATCAGCTTTTTTGAATAAATTTTAATAATCTATTATATAATATCCACTTTTATGATGTTCGGTCAGACTGTAGCATTAATCTTTCCAAAATTCCTCTACACGTTTTCTCATACTATTCTTCGTGACAACTTCATACGGGTACCATTCCTTAGGAAACAATTTTTGATATGATGCCTGCGTAAATCTTTCATCAAGCAAAAGGATTGCACCCCTGTCGGTATCGGTTCTTATGACTCGTCCGGCTGATTGTAAAACTTTGTTCATACCGGGGTAGCGGTACGAATAGTCAAAACCGGGTTTATCTTCTCTGTCGAAATAGTCCTTGAAAAGTTCATTTTCATTGCAGACCATTGGAAGTCCGGTTCCAACGATAATTGCGCCTATAAGTCTGTTTTCTTTTAAATCAATTCCCTCACCGAATATACCTCCCATAACACAAAAGCCGAGAGTTGTTTTGGTGGGATTTTCTTTGAAATTGTTCAAAAATTCTTCACGCTGTTGTTCGTTCATCGAAGATGACTGAATGTAAATGTCAGGTTCAAAATCTAAATTTTCTTCAACAAATTGAAGTACATCATCAATCATTTTGTATGATGAGAAAAATATAAGATAATTTCCCATTTTTGCAGATATAAAATCAGTAATATAACCGGCAATTTTTTTGTACTCTGCCGGACCTCTCCTTGTGTATTTTGTACTGACATCCCGACCAATCATTATAAGTCTGTTTTCAGGAGAAAATGGAGACGGAGCATAGACCGCATAATCATCTGTTCCTCCGGCAAGCTGTTCCATATAATATTTAATAGGAAGAAATGTTGCTGAAAAGAAAATACTGCATCTTCCTTTTTTTAAGTAGCTGTCAAGATTGGTGGAGGGGTCCATACATTGAAGACGTAGTCTGAAATTTCCATCTTCTGAGTAATCAGAATAAATAATATACTTATCGTCAAGCAGTTCATATGTATTTAGAAATGCCCTTACTGAAAAATAAAAATCAAGTATTTTCTCTCTTGTATCAGGAACAAGTTCAGAATTATTCACGCCATCAAATTCCATTAAATTTATCTGTCCTTTTACATTGTTTGAACCATGCTTATTATTGCGGGAGTCCTGCAGATATTCGTCGAGATAATTTGCAAGCTGCATAAGTCTGATAACAAAATCTTCAATATCTATAAGCTGCCATTCGGTAAGAACATCACAGTCACGTTTGAGAGCAAGAAGCGATTTGTTGCAGCGCTCAATGGCATTTGTAATTTTTTTGCTCATAAATTTTGTAAGTTTTTTTATTGAAAGAAAATCCTCCTTTATGAGAGCAGCCGAGTACATTTCTCTGGCTCTGTCAACAAGATTGTGGGCTTCATCTATAAGAAAAATATAGTTGTTTGATGTTGTGTCCGTACCAAAAAAACGCTTTAGACATGCATTTGGGTCAAAAGCGTAATTGTAATCACCAATGACAGCATCAACCCATGTGGATATATCAAGACACATTTCAAAAGGACAGACATTGTGCTTTTCGGCATATGTTGATACAATTTCCCTTGTTATATGTTCTTCATGAGTTATGACGTCAAAAACAGCATCATTTACTCTGTCAAAGTGTCCCAGTGCTCTCGGGCACGAACCGGGATTGCATGTAGGTTTATCAAGAATACATATTTTTTCTTTTGCTGTAATAGTTACATATTTGAGATGTACGCCGTTATCCAAAAGAATATTAAATGCGTCCTGTGCCACTGTGCGGGTTATCGTTTTTGCTGTGAGGTAAAACAGTTTTTCGCTGAGTTCTTCGCCCATTGCCTTGACAGCCGGAAAGATAGTTGAGATTGTTTTTCCGACACCTGTCGGAGCTTCTATATAAAGTCTTTTTTTTCTAAGAATTGTCTGATAAACACCTTTTACAAGAGTGTTTTGGCCGGGACGGTATTCAAAAGGAAATTCAATATTTTTTATTGAAATGTTTCTTTTTTCATGCCATTTGAGCTCCCATGACGCCCACTTTGCATATTCATGTAAAAGCTCATAAAACCATTTTTCAAGTGTCTTAAAATCAATATATTCATTAAAGCGTTTGATTTCTTCGGTTGGGATATGGCAATAAGTCATCTGTATACCGATACCTTCAAGACTGTGTTCGCATGCCCATATATAACCATAACAAAGAGCCTGTGCTCTGTGAACTTCAATGGGATTTTCAATGGATGCAAGTTCCCTGTAAACACCTTTTATTTCATCAATATTATAACCGGTTTCGTTTGTGAAAATACCGTCGGCACGCCCCTCGACGCATATTTCAAAATTGATGTCGTCATAACTGATTGGAACAGTAATTGACAGCGCAACTTCAGCCTGATAACCTGATTTCATCTTACGTTGAATTTTTTTGTGTATACGTGCACCCTCCTGCATTGCATCGGGGTCTTTAAGCCCTGATGATGTAGTGAGATTACCACTTCTTAATATAAATTCAACAAGATTTCTGACTGATATTTTAATGGTGTTCATAAATCAAAATCTCCATTTATAATAATTCCTTAAACATTTCTCTGTCCCATAAAACCACACCGATTTTGTCAGCAAGCCTCTGTGCGGCTTTTGAAAAGTAACTGTTTGTAAGAACGACAGCAACATTACATTCATAAAAATCACGTCCGGCATAAACTTGCTGTACAGCGTCAATTCCGACAGGACCATTGTATCTTTTACATTGTATTGCATATATAATACCGTCTCTTTGAGCAATAACATCCACACCGAAATCACCACTGTTTTGGGTACTCTCGGCAATTTCAAAACCATTGGCAACAAGAATGTCGCAAGTAAGTTCTTCAAACTCAAAACCGTCCATATCATCAAAATCTACAGCATCATATATGCCTTTTTCAAAAAATCCTACATATTTTCGTGCTTTGCATATTTTGTAGACGCAGAAAAGAAAAAAACAAAACCAGATACCGATGGAACTGAGAATAAATTTTACTTCTTTATTTTTACTATAATAAAGGATAAATATTAAAATTACAAATGTGATAATAATATAAAAAGAATAAGTGACAATTTTTAAAATGTTTGTGTTGCGTTTCATTAGTAATCTCCTTCAAGAACATTTGTTCAAAGAGATTTTAACACTGTTGTTTAATAAAGTCAATTTCTGCGTTAATACATTCACCGCTCAATCAAACCATTTATGCACAATTTGTGGATAACTTGTGGATAACTTGCAAAAATCATGTGGAAAACAGGTGGAAATATGGTGGAATTGTTGTTGAATGATGTTGAGAAGTTTTGTATTTACTGCCGATATATAGAAAAAGGAGCTAAAAACATAGTGTTAAAAGTGTTAGATGTCTAAGAACAAGGAGGGAGTTTTATGGCAGTAGGTATAAATAATGCACTGTTTCAAACAGGACAAAATCATATAAACAGAAAAACAAAGAAGGACAAAGCTTTACAGAAAGATAATGTTCAGACAAGGGGAAGTAAGCAGGTGTCCGGCAAGCAGAATTACTCAAAATCCGGTGAGGTTTCGGATGATGCAGTCAGTACATACGCCGATATTACGACGAAAAATGGTATCGGAATTTCTGTTAAGTCTGACAATGGTATTGCAAATACCTATAAGACAAAAGATGATGGTGTTATTCTCCAACTGAGTGATGACAGCAATATAGAGATTGAGGACGACAGTGCGTCAGGTGATAAAAGCTCACAAAAGACGAAAAAGGAAGAAGAATATGAAAAGTTTCAAAAACAGCTTGAAGGATTAAAAGATATGCTTGAGCGAATGAAAGAGGCTCAGAAAAACGCTGCAAAAACAGAGACAAAGACGAAAAAAGTTTTAAATTACAGCTATAAAAAAGTATCTTCAAGTATTCAGGGGGCTAAAAGCGTATCACAGGCAAGTAATGCCGTTGCAAGTGCAAATTCAAATCTGTCGGCACTCAGGAGAAAAGCTGCAAGCGGCAATTATGATGCGGATGAATTAAACATTGCAATCTCACATGCAAAAAGAATGATAACTATTGCAAAAAAGAAACTTGCACATATAAAACAGGAAGTCATGAATAGAAAAGATGATGACAAGTATATTTCATCAAAGAAAGAAACGGTTGTCAAAATTCCGGATGAAAAGATAAGAGCAGAGCAGCAGAAAGAATTAAGAAAAATAGAAGACGAAATAAGAAAGCAGGAAAAAAGAGAGAAACAGGCTCACAGAGGAGAAGAAAACAGCAAGCTGATGGACGCAGATATCACATATCTTAAAGAAAAGATTGAAATATGGAAACGAGGTGGAGGTGATTTTGGGATAATGATGTCGCAGGTTCAGGGAGCATCATTAAGTATGGATATGTCACAGACGCTTGTGGATACATCAAAGCTTGCCACAGAGCAGATCGAGCTTTCTGCCGGAGAGAGTCCGGAAGGTCAGACAGAGATTGCGGCAAGTATAAATTTGTCGGTATAGAAATTCTTTTTGATAAAAAAAGCACATCAATCAATGTTATTTTGAGAAAAAACGAAATGTTAAAGCTGCAGGTACTTATGGCACTTTATGAGAATGAGGACAGCGAAAGAAATGTGTCATCAATAGCAAAGTCCTTAAAGTGGAACTGTAACTGCTACATTAACAGTTGACAAATACCAACCCACATATTAAAATACATTTATCTATGAATGAAAAAGGCTGTGAAAAGAAAAGTATGTTACAGAAAGTATTACAGAGAACCCGCAGAGTTGCTTAGTACATTATATATGGAAGTAACCCGTTGCTGAGAAAGGGCATATGGAATGTAGCAGAAGATGGTCTTGGAGCTGTACACTCTGAACATAATCTTATATTTATGCCGCAGATGAGGCGTAAATATAGTGATAGTATAGTAACGATAAAAGTAGGAGGTACCGGGTACGCCCGTTAAAGCGTGGCACTGTGATGGCAGTGGTTGAGGTTCGCATTCTGAAGTGCGGATGAATTAAAGTGGTAACGCGGTATAATCGCCTTTAAGAATATTTTATGATGTTCTTAAAGGCTTTTTTATTTTATAGGAGGTTCAAAATGGCAGAGAAAAAGAAATTTTATTTAACAACAGCGATTGCTTATACATCAGGTAAACCGCATATTGGAAACACATATGAGGCAGTTCTTGCAGACAGTATTGTAAGATTTAAAAGACAGCAGGGATATGATGTCCGTTTTCAGACAGGAACAGATGAGCATGGACAGAAGATTGAGATAAAAGCTGATGAAGCAGGTATAACACCAAAG
The DNA here is from genome assembly GCF_056818865.1 of Butyribacter sp. Lineage (NCBI taxonomy): Bacteria > Bacillati > Bacillota > Clostridia > Lachnospirales > Lachnospiraceae > Butyribacter > Butyribacter sp. The sequence goes on along the minus strand of NZ_DBLYGC010000001.1, from coordinate 42,276 downwards.
AAATTTGTAGATGATGTATCAGGACAGATTAAATCAATTTGGGATTTAATGAATACTTCATATGATAAATTTATCAGAACAACTGACGAATACCATGAGAAGCAGGTTCAGAAAATATTTAAAAAGTTATATGAGCAGGGAGACATCTACAAGGGATATTATGAAGGAATGTACTGTACACCTTGTGAATCATTCTTTACATCATCACAGCTTGTAGATGGAAAGTGTCCTGACTGTGGAAGAGAATGTCAGCCGGCAAAAGAGGAAGCATATTTCCTTAAACTCAGCAATTATGCAGACAGACTTATTGAGCATATAAAGACACATCCTGAATTTATCCAGCCTGAATCACGCAAAAACGAGATGATGAATAACTTCCTTCTTCCGGGACTTCAGGATTTGTGTGTATCACGTACTTCATTTAAATGGGGCATTCCTGTAGACTTTGACCCGGGTCATGTTGTATATGTATGGGTTGATGCGCTCAGCAACTATATCACAGGACTTGGATACGATGTTGACGGAAACAACGATACAAGTGAAACAGGAACAGACCTTTTTGAAAAATTCTGGCCTGCAGACCTTCATCTTATAGGTAAAGATATTCTTAGATTCCATACAATTTATTGGCCAATCATGCTTATGGCACTTGGGCTTCCACTTCCAAAGCAGGTATTTGGTCACCCTTGGCTTCTTCAGGGAGAGGGTAAGATGAGTAAGTCAAAAGGAAACGTAATTTATGCAGACGACCTCGTAGATATGTTCGGAGTAGATGCTGTTCGTTACTTTGTACTTCATGAGATGCCATTTGAAAATGATGGTGTAATCACATGGGAACTCATGGTTGAGCGTATGAACTCAGACCTTGCAAACACACTTGGAAACCTTGTAAATAGAACAATTTCAATGACAAACAAGTATCTTGGCGGAGTTGCAGAGGATAAAGGAGCTGCTGAAAGCGTTGATGATGACCTTAAGTCATTCGTACTTTCCGTACCAAAGAAAGTTGAAGAAAAAATGGATAAGCTTCGTGTTGCAGATGCAATTACAGAAGTATTTGCAATCTTTAAGAGATGTAACAAATATATCGACGAGACAGAGCCTTGGGTACTGGGCAAAGATGAGTCAAAGAAAGACAGACTTTCAACAGTTCTTTACAACCTTATTGAGAGTATTACTATCGGTGCAAGTCTTTTGAAATCATTTATGCCTGACACAACAGAGAAGATTTTAAAACAGCTCAACACAACAGAGCGTACACTTGAAGATATGGATAAATTCGGTCTTTATGAATCAGGAACAAAGGTAACAGATGCACCTGAAATTCTCTTTATGAGATTGGACGTAAAAGAAGTGCTTGCAAAAGCTGAGGAAATTCAGGCAGCGCAGAAAGCGGCCGCCGGTGCAGCAGAAGAAGCAGAGTCAGATGAGGAAGTAATAGACATAGAAGCAAAACCTGAAATTACATTTGATGATTTTGAGAAAATGCAGTTCCAGGTAGGAGAGATAATCGCATGTGAGGAAGTTAAGAAGTCAAAGAAACTTCTCTGCTCACAGGTAAAAATCGGAAGTGAAGTAAAACAAATCGTATCAGGAATTAAAAAGCATTACTCTGCAGAAGAGATGGTTGGCAAAAAGGTAATGGTACTTGTAAACCTTAAACCGGCTAAACTTGCAGGAGTATTATCAGAGGGAATGTTGCTTTGCGCAGAAGATGCAGAAGGAAATCTGTCGCTTATGACACCTGAAAAGAAAATGCCGGCAGGAGCAGAAATCTGCTAGTGGATACGATACGGAGGTCTAAATGCAAAATCAATTTTCACGTTCAGAATTGTTAATAGGAAAAGAAGGGATTGAAAAACTTCACAAATCAAGAGTTGCTGTGTTTGGTATAGGCGGAGTCGGAGGTTATACGGTTGATGCACTTGTCAGAAGCGGAGTTGAACAGATAGATTTGATAGATGATGATAAAGTGTGTCTTACAAACTTGAACCGTCAGCTTATTGCGACAAGAAAAACAGTGGGAAAAGACAAGGTAGACATTATGCGTGAACGCATATTAGAAATAAATCCAAAGGTTACAGTCAATGTTTATAAGACATTTTTACTGCCTGAAAATGCAGACACATTTCCGTTTGAGGAATATGATTATGTTGTAGATGCGGTAGATACTGTGACGGCAAAAATTTCACTTGTTATGAAATGTCAGGAAACAGGAACTCCGATAATAAGCTGTATGGGAGCAGGCAATAAAATGGATGCAAGCGCATTTAAAGTGGCTGATATTTATAAGACAAAAGTGTGCCCACTCGCAAAAGTAATGCGTCGTGAACTTAAAAAACGCGGCGTGAAAAAGCTTAAAGTTGTTTATTCGGAAGAAAAACCGATGACACCTATTGAAGATGAAAATGATAATTGCAAGAACAATTGCATATGTCCTCCGGGAGTACAGCGTACATGCCTGCAGAGACGAGCAGTACCGGGAAGTATGGCATTTGTGCCAGCCGTAGCAGGTCTTATTATTGCAGGTGAGGTAGTAAAGGATATTATTGCGGAGTAAATTAATCGAAAATAAATATTGATATTAAGCGGCATAAATAAAGAAATCGTCACTTGTATGTATCGATTCTAAAGGATTAGTCTTTTGGAGATTGATTGAGTTATATAAGTGGCGATTTTTTTGACTTATCAGGTAAGGGACTTGTACCCCTACTGATATGCTGCGATAGCAGATGGTAATGTTATGAGCAGGCAGTGAATGTGTATTGCAAATATCCGCTTGACTATAGTTATCTGTATTTTTATATGCACTTTCGCAATGCTTTTGTTTTAGATAAAACAGAACAAATTTAATAAATAGTAAAAATAAGCAAAAAAGTTGTATAATAATTAAAAATTATATGCATTTTTTGCTTTTTTGTATTTTAAAAATGAAATAATGCTGATATAATCAACATAAAATATAAAATAATTTAGAATTATTTATGCAAAGTATCTAATAGGGTATGGGAGAGTTTCTGGAGGCTTAGTATTTAACACTATCAGGCAAAGAGCGGAGTGTACCACGAATATTCGCTTGGCAAATCTAAAGGAGAGTATGAAAATGAGACTTAAAAAAATCACAACTGTACTTATGGCAGCAGCAATGTGCATATCCGGTATGACGGCTGTACCTGCTGATGCCAATGCGGCGGCAAGTTCATCAGCTGCTTCAAGCACAACGAGAATTTCCGTGCATGACCCATCAATTTTTTATGATTCATCGACAGGTTCTTACAACATTTATGGTTCACACATGGCACAGGCATCATCAAAGGATTTGAGAAACTGGTCTGCTATGGGAACTCAGGGATATACAAACAAATCTTTGTATGCGAGTGAAAATGTCGAGGGTATTTATTATATCAAAAATAAGTTTAGCGGATTGTACCTTGATATTGAAAATGGCTCAGCACAAGATGGAGCAAATATCCGTCAGTGGTCTTACAACGGTTCTGATGCACAGAAGTTTAAATTTGTCTCTACCGGTGATGGTTATTATTATATTCTTACGGGTGCGACAAGCTATAAAAAGTGTGTCGATGTTGACGGTGGTTCATCAAAAGACGGCACTAACATTATGCAGTGGAGTTATTGGGGCGGAGAAATGCAAAAATACCGCATTGTTCAGAATGCAGACGGAACATATGCGATTTTGACAAAAGCAAGTGATTGTAAATCAGGTCTTGATGTATATGACTGGAGCAAATCAGCAGGTGGAAATATAAATGAATGGAACTATTGGGGCGGTGACTGTCAGAAATGGGAAATTGTAACGGCTGTTAAAAACAGTGGAAGCACAAAAGCTTCAAAAAATGAATCTCTTGAACAGTCGCTTGCATCATCATTCCAGTGGGCAGGTTACAATGACTCCGATTGCAAGGGCGGATACGGTGTCTGGGCACCTGATGTCATATACAATAAAAATTATGTATGGAAAGACGGAAGTAAGGGTGCGTACATGATTTATTATTGCACATCATCAACGGCTGTGCGTTCATGTATAGGATATGGGGTATCGAAGTCTGCGACAGGTCCGTTCTCTTATGTAGATACAGTTGTTTATTCTGGATTTACAAAGGGAGATGTTAAGGTTACGACAACATCTGACCTTGGTACAAAGACTGTTAATACAAACTATAACAATACCAATATTCCAAAATTGATAAATAACGGAAAAGTTGAGAAAGTTGGAAACTGGTTCTCATCAAATGGAGCATATAATAGCAGTCTTTATCCAAATGCGATAGATCCGTGTATTTTATTTGACGCAAATGGAAAACTATGGATGACATATGGTTCATGGTCAGGAGGAATTTGTATTCTTGAGCTTGACGCGGCTACCGGTCAGCCGAAATATCCAAAAACTACAAGTGGTAACACAGACGGATATTTTGGTAAGAAAATAGCAGGCGGATATAAAAAATCAGGCGAAGCACCTTACATTCAGTACGATGCAGAGAGCGGTTATTATTATCTCTATGTAACATATGGATGGCTTGGGGCAGACGGCGGCTACCATATGAGAATGTACCGTTCAAAGACAATCAATGGAAATTATGTTGATGCCGCAGGAAATTCAGCAGTATTTTCAGCAGGAACAAATCAGGCAGACCGTGGAATAAAAGTTATGGGAAATTATAACTTTACCCCGATAATGCAGGGTTACAAATCAGCCGGTCACAACTCAGCATTTATTGACACGGACAATCAGAGATACCTTGTTTATCACACCAGATTTGACAGCGGAAATGAGTCCCATGAAGTGAGAGTACACCAGCAGTTTTTAAATCAGGATAACTGGCCGGTTACGGCAGTTTATGAGTATCTCGGAAGTACGATTTCAAAAACAGGTTATTCAGCATCAGATATGCTTGGAGAATATGAATTTGTAAATCATGGAAAAGATGCTTCAACAAAAAATGTCGGAATGCTCACAACACAGAAAATAAAATTAAATTCCAACGGAAAAATCACCGGGGATGTGACGGGAAGCTGGAGTTATATTAAAGGAACATATTATTGTCAGATGGTTATAGACGGTGTGATGTATAAAGGTGTATTTTTCAAGCAGAAGGATGAAACACCGAGCCACAATGAAGTTATGACATTCTCATTGATAGGAAAAAATAATCAGACGATATGGGGAACAAAAAATTCAGTTAAAGTAAGCAAGACGGAGGGAATATTTTATATAAGAAACAAGTTTTCAGGCAAATATTTAGATGTGGCAGACGGAAGTTCGGCAGACCATGCGAATATCCAGCAGTGGGCATATAATGGATTTGCATCACAGAAATATAAGATAGTATCAAATGGTGACGGATATTGCTATATACTTACAGGAGCATCAAATTATACAAAGGCACTTGATGTGGCAATGGGAAGTGCTGCGGACGGAACCAACATTGTACAGTACAGTCTGAACAAAGGGACAAATCAGTTGTTTAAATTAAGCAAACAGTCAGATGGAACATATGCAGTATTGTCAAAGGCATCAAGCTGTAAATCAGGTCTTGATGTGTATGACTGGAGCAGGGATTCAGGCGGAAACATAAATCAGTGGAATTTCTGGGGCGGTGACTGTCAGAAGTGGATATTGGCTGCAGTAAAGTAAGAATGTCTGGATTTTAAAATAAAAAAGTAACAGGACTATCTCCGAAGAGACAGTCCTGTTACTTTTTCGATACTTTTAAGAACTCCAATTGTTAAATCATGTCCTTTGTGGTTCGGAACCGTAACAGAATTTATATGATACATTACAATATAGGGACAGAATGGAACAAAAGCAGAGTGCTATGCTGGATCTTTCAAAAATGACAAATGAAATTGCTGAGGAACAACTGGAATATACAAAGAAGATTAAAGATGAAACTACTAAAGCTAATACTCTTGCAAAGTTAAATGCAGCTTTAAATTATGCTACATATAAGGATACAAAAAAGATTAAAAACGAACTTAATAAGAAGTAAAAATAAAATATCTAGTAAGAATGAAAACACTCAGAGCATTTAGATAAAACTGTCTGAGTGTTTTTGAAAATCTATTATTTTAAAAGTGTTTTCAGATTTTTTATTTTTCATGAACTATCTTCCAATATTTTTCCTACAGCTTTCTCTTACCACAAGTTCACACGGTATTTTAGCCTTAAGCGGTGTTTTTATGCTGAGATTTGAAGCGACGTACACAAGGTTTGCACCATGTTGCCCCATATCGTATGCCGGAGCGTGTATGGTTGTAAGCGGAGGCTCAATGTAGGCACTTGTTTCTTCGTCGTTAAAACCTATAACGGATATATCGTTAGGAATTTTAAAATTATTTTCGCGAATTGCTTTCATTGCTCCGAGTGCAATAACATCATTTGCCGCAAATACGGCAGTTGGAATATTATTTTCATTAAAAAGTTGATTCATCATATTGCAACCGGATTCAAAGGTAAAACTTTCTTCTTTAAAATAAGGTTTATAATCCATTTTTCTGTGATTCATATATTTTTTATAGGCAGTTGTGCGGGCATCTGTTATAAGTTCATGATTTCCGACATATTCTTTTCCGCCTAAGAATGCAATTTTTTTGTGACCAAGCCCTGTAAGATAATCAAGTGCGCTGTAAACAGCGTGTTCAAAATCCATTGATAAGGAGGTGATGTTAAATTCGTCTACAGCCATATCGAGGAATACAATATTGTTACATATATCAATGAAATTTTTGATTTCTTCACGGCTGAATTTACCTATACATATAAGTCCGTCAACATCGTTTAATTTTGAAAAGTTTTCGGAGTCTCCGGGAAATACACGGAGTACATTTATATTATTTTTTTCACAGAAATCTTCTACACCCTGTCTTGCTTTGAGATAATAGTTGTCTTTTAATTCTTCTTCGGCTGAAAACCATAAAACTATACCCATTGTAAAGGTGTTTTTTGCGGCGGGGGTATTTGCTCTTGGAAGCTTTTTATAATTTAAATTTTTTGCCGTATTCAACACTTTTTTTCGTGTTTCGGCTGAGACATGAAGTGTATTATCGTTGTTTAATATTCTTGAAACGGCACCGGGAGAAACGCCTGCTTTCTTTGCTATATCACGAATTGTTGCCATATAACGTCCTCTTTCTTCGTTAAATTAGTTTTTATAAGTTCAGTTGTAAAAAAGAAAATTGGCTGCTGGTCGCACAGTAAGTGTGGACAGTAACAACAGTAACCAAAATTGTATCTGTTTAAATACACAAATGTTTACTAAACATATGGTAACACAATAAGCAAAGATTGTCGAGATTATTTATAAAAAATACAGTAAACATTTAGTAAAAATAATAGTAAACAATTCTTGACATTTTAGTAAACAGGTATTATATTAGACTTAAATAAGGCAGAGTGTTAATATATAAGAATTTTTGTTAATTGGCAGATAAATTTAGGAGGATTTTGTGCATGAAAAAGACAAGTGAATTAAAAGAAGCATTAAAAAAAGGTGATTATAAAGACTTATTGTCAGATATTTATGTTGATGAGAGCAAGATTAAATATCAGACAGAGCGTTATATTAAGGCAATTGAAAAGTTTGAAAAACTTTACGGTGAGGGAGAGGCAGCTATTTATAGTGCTCCTGGAAGAAGTGAGGTTGGAGGAAACCATACAGATCACCAGCATGGTGAAATTCTTGCGGCGTCTATCAATCTTGACGCTATTGCAATTACAAGAAAAACTGATGACAATATGATACATCTCATTTCAGGTACATATAAAGAGATTGTTATTGATGTCAGCAATCTTTCTTATAATGAAAGTGAACAGGAGACTACAAAAGCTTTGATAAAAGGTGTGCTTAAAGGTGCAAAGGATCATGGCTTCAATGTTGGTGGATTTAAGGCATACATTACAAGTGATGTGCTGATTGGAGCAGGATTATCTTCATCCGCTGCTTTTGAGACAGTCGTAGGTACTATTATTTCATATCTTTATAATGAAGGAAAGATGGATGCCGTTACAATAGCCATTATCGGTCAGTATGCGGAGAATGTGTACTTTGGAAAACCTTGCGGTCTTATGGATCAGATGGCGTGTTCGGTAGGAAGTCTTGTTCATGTAAATTTTGCAAATCCAAAAGAGCCTGTTGTTGAAAAAGTTGAGTTTGATATGAATAAATATGGATACAGTTTATGTATCACAGATACAAAAGGTTCGCATGCAGATTTAACAGCAGATTATGCAGCAGTTCCGCAGGAAATGAAGGAAGTTGCAGCTTATTTTGGAAAAGAAGTTCTTCTTGAAGTTTCAATGGAAGATATTCTTGAAAATATAGCAAAGCTCAGAGAAAAGTGCGGTGACCGTGCAGTGCTTCGTGCAATTCATTTTATAAATGAGAATAAGCGTGTCGGCAAAGAAACAGGTGCTCTTAAAGCAGAACAAATTGATAAATTCCTGAGTCTTGTCAAGGAGTCGGGGGATTCATCATATAAATACCTCCAAAATGTCTATACCGTAAATGATATTAAACATCAGAATGTGTCACTTGCTCTTGCTATAAGTGACAGCGTGCTTGAGGGTGGAAACGGAGTATGCCGTGTACATGGCGGCGGATTTGCCGGAACTATTCAGGCGTTTGTTAAAAATGAAGCGGTGCCAGAATATCTTGAAAAAATGGATAAGGTATTTGGAAAGGGAGCATGCAGTGTTCTTAAAATTCGCAAATATGGTGGAATGAAAGTCATTGATTAAATTAAGAAGATAAAACATATATAAAATTATTGGATAATAAATGAGAGTAAATATAGAAAAAACAACAGTGAGGTAAAAAAAGTGATTACAAAATATATCAGTGAACTTGTTTTATACGGAAAAGAAAATGGCTTGATTGAAGAATGTGATGAAATTTATGTTACAAATAGACTTTTAGAATTATTTGATGTAATGGAATACAGCGAGGTTGATAAAGTTACATCGTTCAGACCGGTTCATGAAATTCTTGAAGACATGATGACATATGCCTTTGAGAAAGGAATTATGAAGGAAGATACAATCACAGCAAAAGATTTATTTGATACAAAGATAATGGGTTGTATTACTCCGGCACCAAGTATTGTGAGAAAGAAATTCAAAGAAAAATATGATGTTTCGCCAAAGGAAGCAACAGATTTTTATTATAATTTCAGTCAGGCAACCAATTACATAAGAAAAGACAGAATTGCAAAGGACGAGAAATGGGTAACTGATACGGAATATGGAGAGATTGATATTACTATAAATCTCTCAAAACCTGAGAAAGACCCAAGAGACATTGCAAAAGCAGGAAAAGCTAAAAAATCAGGCTATCCGGCATGTCTTTTATGTAAGGAAAATGAGGGTTATGCCGGACATTTCTCGCATCCTGCAAGACAAAATCACAGAGTTATGCCTGTTACATTAGATGGACAGCAGTATTTCTTACAATATTCACCATATGTTTATTATAATGAGCATTGCATTATATTTAATGCAGAGCATACACCAATGAAGATAGATAGAGCAGTATTTAGGAAAATACTTGATTTTGTAAGACAGTTTCCGCATTATATGGCTGGTTCAAATGCAGATTTACCTATAGTTGGAGGTTCTATTTTAAGTCACGACCATTTTCAGGGTGGCGGTTACACATTTGCAATGGCAAAAGCCGGTTATGACAAAACTTTTAAACTTCCGGGATTTGAAGACATAACAGCAGGAATCGTGAAATGGCCTATGTCAGTAATTCGTTTACAGGGTGAAAATGCGGAAAAGATTGTGGAGGCAGCAGACCACATTCTTACAAGCTGGAGAGCATATACAGATAAAGATGCTTTTATTTTTAGTGAAACGGATGGAGTGCCGCACAACACAATTACACCGATTGCCCGTATGCGTGATGGCAAATACGAACTTGATCTTGTTTTGCGTAACAACATTACGACTAAAGAAGCACCATGGGGAATGTATCATCCATCTGCCGATCTTCATCATATTAAAAAGGAAAATATCGGACTTATCGAAGTAATGGGGCTTGCGGTACTTCCAGCAAGATTGAAAAAAGAAATGAGTGACTTGGCAGAAGCGATTTTAAATCACAAAGATATTCGTGCAGATGAGACACTTGAAAAACATGCCGACTGGGTAGACGAATGGATTGGAAATTATACAATCACTTCAGAAAATATTATGGAAATAATTCACAATGAAATAAGTAAGGTATTTGTCAAGGTGCTTGAATGTGCAGGAGTTTATAAGCGCACAAAAGAAGGTCAGGAAGCATTTATGAGATTTGTTGAGAGCTTGTAGTTTTTATTATATTAAGAAAGTTTGCAAAGCACGATTTTATCGTGCTTTGTAGCATTTATACACCATTTTTCTTGTTTATTTTTCATAAAATATGGGAATAGAAAGAAGCAAATTGCACAATACAGTTTGATTCATTAATTATAGAATTATTTTATTCGCAAAAATACAGACAGAAATTAAGCATGTTGCATATATTCTTCTTTTCGTGCTATTATATGAAACTGTACGGCATAAATAGCTTTTAATCATTATAAATGATATAATAAGATTAAATTATTGAATTACACGGAGGGAGATAAAAATGGATAATCAACAAAATTCAGTTCCGGTTCAGGAAAATAAAATGGGAACTATGTCAATTGGAAAACTTGTTTTTAATATGTCGCTGCCGATGATGGTTTCGATGCTGGTTCAGGCGTTATACAACATTGTTGACAGTATATTTGTTGCAAAACTATCTGAGAATGCGCTGACGGCAGTTTCGCTTGCGTTTCCGTTGCAGACGCTTCTTATCGCAGTAGGCACCGGTACAGGTGTTGGTATGAATGCACTTTTGTCTAAGTCTCTTGGGGAGAAGAATTTCAAGAAAGCAAATAAAACTGCAACAAATGCTGCTTTTATTTATGCATTTAGCTATATAGTATTTCTTATACTCGGTTTTACTATAGTTAAGCCTTTTTATAGAAGTCAGGTAGGGAGTGCAGATGCTGAAATTATGACGATGGGTGTTGATTATCTAAGCACAGTTATGATTTTCTCATTTGGAATATTTACACAGGTCTTTTTTGAGAGACTTCTTACATCGACAGGAAGAACTATTTTTAGTATGATATCACAGCTTAGTGGTGCATTGACAAATATTATATTAGATCCAATTTTGATTTTTGGTATGTTTGGTTTCCCTAAAATGGGAGTGACAGGTGCAGCAGTGGCAACAGTAATCGGTCAGTGTGTTGCGGGTATTGTTGCGGGAACATGCAATCATAAGTTTAATCATGAGGTTAAGTTTGAATTTAAAGGATTCAGACCGGATTTAAAGATTATCGGAACGATTTATGCGGTGGGTATTCCTTCAATAATAATGCAGTCAATAGGTTCAATAATGACTTATTGCATGAACAGAATACTTATTGAATTTTCATCGACAGCTACAGCGGTATTTGGTGTTTACTTTAAATTACAGAGCTTTTTCTTTATGCCTGTATTTGGGTTAAATAATGGAATCACACCTATAATTGCTTATAATTACGGGGCTAGACAGCGTAAGCGTATGACAAAAACGATAAAGCTCAGTCTTTTTGTTGCATTTTGTCTTACATTTATCGGTTTTGTTCTTTTTGAGAGTATTCCACAGGTTTTGCTTGGAATGTTTAGTGCATCTGATGATTTGCTTAAGATTGGTATACCTGCACTTAGGACAATCGGCGTACATTATCTTATCGCATGGTACTGTATTATCGTCGGTACTGTATTTCAAGCACTTGGAAAAGCAATATTCAGCATGGTTGTATCGATTATGCGTCAGCTTGTGGTTCTTATACCTGCTGCATATCTGCTCGCAAAGTTCGGTGGGCTTCATATGGTATGGTGGTCGTTTCCTATTGCTGAGATAATGTCTTTTATCGTATCGACAGCATTTCTTATAAGAATATGGCGCACAGTTATAAAAGATATTCCGGAGGGACATGAATAAAATCAATTAAAATTAGAAAAATTTGATGAGCGTAACAGCATATATAAAAATGCTTAAAATATGGCAATTCGTACTGTTAGCCGTTAGCAGCAGGCAGATACTTTTTGGCTGTAATTGACATTATGCATTTAAAAATATGTTAAGCAGCTCATCAATTTTTATATTTGTTTATTCTTTTTGTATTTGAGCTATTCTGATTTTGAGAAATTTCAATTTTAACCTGTGCACGTTTTTGTTCTAATAGTGGAATTATTATATAATACAGCCTGTCATCTTTGAATGATATATAGTGCGTTCAGTATATGCGTTTGAATTTATTTTGGCATTCCAGGCAGTTTTCTTTTTACGTGAGCTGTTAAATGAATTATAGCTGTATTGTTTTTTAGTGTTATATGTATCTTTTTTTGAGCGTATTTTTATCAGCATTGTGATTTAAACCGAGAATTTTATAAGCAGCATCAGTTGTCATAAAGTTTCTTTCCTATGCATTTTTATAATAGGTAATTATAATTTAATTCCTTTAAGCAGTTTTGCAAAAGGACTTTCATCTTTTTCTTCTTCCTTATCTGCACGAAACTCATCAGGAATTTCGTATGTATCTTCTTCATCATCAGGAATATCATCTTCAAGTGCTTTCATGCTGAGTGATATTCTGTCACCATCAAGAGCGATTATTTTAGCGGATACAATATCACCGAGCTTGACAATTTCTTTTGGGGATTTGATAAATTTATTTGTAATCTGTGAAATATGACAAAGTCCGATAAGTTCCTCGCCTATTTCGATAAATACACCGTAAGATTCCATACGCACGATTTTTCCTGAAACAGTTTCGCCGACAGCGAGTTTTGAAACTTTCTGTGAATGTTCAAGAGCGGCATTTTCTCTTGCGATTTCTTTTGCTGACAGAACAAGTCTTTTTTCAGTTGCATCAGCAGTGATAATAATTGCATTTAAGGTCATACCGACATAACTTTCAGTATCATCTACATAATCAAGTCCGATTTTTGAAGCAGGGATAAACGCTTTGACACCTTTTACAAAACCGGTTACACCACCTGAGTTTGCTTCTGTTATTTTAACGGAAAAAACAGTACGGTTTGCCATATCATTTTTAAGTTCGTCCCATACAAGTAGATTGTGAGCAGCTTTTTTAGATAATATGACAGCTCCATTATCACCCTCTGCATCAATAACCATTGCGCGAATCGTATCGCCGATATTGCAGTCATTTTTGATTGAAAATGCAGGATCGTCGCTGCATTCTTCAAGAGGAATAATCCCCTCCGTATAATAGTTTAAATCGACAGTCAGCTCAGTTTCTGAAATACCGATTACAGTTACATCTAAAATGTCACCTTCTTTTATTACCTTAAAAGAACTTTCAAGTTCCTTTTCAAAATCTTTCATGCTGGCAGCCATGTCTGTTACCTCCTTTACGGTTTGTTATATAAATATTTGGCGATGTTTGGATCAAAAGGTATTTTGCCCCTTGCATCATTTAGTTTAAGTATAGTGTTAAAAAAAGATATGTGCAAGTTTTTTACATTTAAGATTTTATCAATTTTATATTGAGAATGATTTGAGTTAAAAAGTAAGAAGGGTTAAGTATGAATGTGTGTGAGGCGACTATTGGTACAGCAATAAATTTATAGCTTTATGCTGACAGCATATGACATTTATTAAGTATAGTGCTAAAATACAGTTTGTTATATAGATGATATAAATAAAAATTAGTAAGGGAGAATTAAAATGAAAACAGTAAGAAGAATTTTATCAATAACACTTATTATGGCAATGTGTGTAGCTGTATTTGGTGTTGCAAAGACAAGTGCAAAGAGTATTTATTTTTCAGGAGAATATCGCAAAAGTGATGGAGCAGAATTTATCTTAAATCAGTATTCATCTCCAGAAGGAAAGAATGTAGGAAATTTCAAAATAAATATTCCATATGCATATAACGCATACAGTGGTGAGCTTATGAAACAGGGAAAGGATAAATATTATTCAAAGAAAAAAGGTTTGACAATTAAGGTTTATAAGAAAAAAATTGTTGTTACCGTATCAGGAAAAAAATATGATAAGGCATTAAAAGGAACATATAAGTTGACAAAACGTTATCCTCGCCCATAGAGATATCAGTAGCAGAATAAAGAAAGTATTGCAGTACATCACCGATGAAAACGGTGGTGTACTGTTTTTGAGTTCACTAAATATAATATATAGTAATACAAAAGCTTCTCATTGTGGTAGAATAAAAACATGAGAGGCTTTTGTGCTGTGTAATATGAGAGGTAAACACATTGATAAAGAAGGGAAAATATGAATATACTGATTTCGATAGATTCATTTAAAGGAAGCATGACTTCCATGCAGGCAGGAAATGCAGCAAAAAAAGGAATTTTAAAAGCTGTTCCTGATGCAGAAGCAGTAGTATGTCCGCTTGCAGATGGCGGTGAGGGGACAACGGATGCACTTATAGAAGGCATGAGTGGCGAAAAGATTGAACTTGAGGTTACCGGACCTTTAGGCGAAACGGTCAGTTGCTATTATGGATGGCTTGAAGAGAGCAGAACAGCAGTTATGGAGATGGCTTCGGCAGCGGGACTCACACTTGTAAATGAAAAAAAACCGATGATGGCAACTACATACGGAGTTGGAGAGATGATTCTGGATGCAGCAAAAAGAGGATGTGAGAAAGTTATTATCGGAATAGGCGGAAGTGCGACAAACGATGGTGGTATTGGAATGCTTCAGGCATTTGGATATCAATTTCTGGACAAAAACAGAAAAGATGTTGGGAAAGGTGTAGCGGCATTGGGAAAAGTAGAGATGATTATTGCTGATAAAGTAAATCCTTTGATATCAAAAATCAAATTTCAGGTTGCTTGTGATGTTGATAATCCTCTTTATGGTGAAAAAGGAGCCACATATATATTTGGTGCGCAGAAAGGCGTGACCGATGAAATGAAGCCGCTTATAGATAATGATATGAAACATTTTGCAGATAAGACAAAAGAAAAACTCGGTGTGTCGTGTGAAGATATTCCGGGAGCAGGTGCAGCAGGAGGTCTTGGTTTTGCATTGCTTTCATATTTAAATGCAGAACTTACACCCGGGGCAGAGCTTGTAATGCAGCTTACAGATATGGAAGATAAAATTAAAAATTCAGATATAGTCATAACAGGTGAAGGACAGCTTGACAGCCAGACTGTTATGGGAAAAGCACCTATAGGTGTAGCAGGACTTGCAAAAAAATACGACAAAAAGGTGATTGCTTTTGCCGGAAGTATATCTGCTGATGCAGCAATCTGTAACGAAAACGGGATAGATGCATTTTTTCCGATAGTCCGGGGAGTGACTACGCTTGAAGAAGCAATGAAAAAAGAAAATGCAATTAAAAATATGGAGCTTGCAGTGGAACAGGTTTTCAGAGTAATCGTGTTATGAGCAAGCAGCAAAGCGGATTGCGAATATCCGCTTGACAGTGTTATAATAGATAATATATTATCTAAAAGTGGATAAAATAAGCGATTTTGCATAATATATTATCTATATTTGTTTTTGGGGGAAGATTATTATGGAAGGTCTTGTTTGGGAAACGGCAGAGGAACTTGATATGAAGCTTGCAGAAAGAGTAAGAAATATTAGAAAACGCAGGTCAATTTCTCAACAGAAGCTTGCGACGATGAGTAATGTAAGTTATGGATCTATAAAAAGATTTGAAACAAAGGGACAGATTTCGTTGATAAATCTCACAAAGATTTCTATGGCACTTGGAATTGCTGATGAACTGAGAAATGCATTTACACAGGTGCCATATAGAAATATTGAGGAGGTTATAAATGAGAGGAAATAAAAAAATAAATGTTTTATATGATGAAAGACTGGTTGGAACAATAGCTGAGATTTCTAACAGAAAAACAGCTTTTGAAACAAAGAGGAAAGGAAGTGTATGAATATACATTGCTTGACAGATTAGCAATTGTAGGTAGTTCGGGAATGGGCGCGCTAACTTATGAACCACAATTAGAAATGACAATAGACAGTAAAACAGATGATCTTGATGAACTGGAAAGCCAGTGCCGGAAAATTTTAAATACAGAGTATTCAGAAAAACTTGACGAGTTGTATCGACTTGGTGGAACAAGTGGTGGAGCAAGACCTAAGATTATGACGAAAATAGATGATTCATATTGGATTATAAAATTTCCTGCACATGTTGATAAAAAAGAATCAGGAAAAATGGAGTACGATTATTCTATCTGTGCAAAAAAATGTGGAATTGAAATGAGCGAAACAAAATTATTTGAATCATCAAAATGTAAGGGATATTTTGGAACAAAACGATTTGACAGGCAGCAGATAAATGGAAAAACAAGGCATATTCATATGGTGACAGCGGCGGCATTGCTTGAAATAGACTTTGAACAGCCGAGTCTTGATTATCATAGTCTTATGAAGCTTACAAAAATAATAACTAATGATAATAAAGAAGACATTGAAAACATGTATCGTCGTATGTGCTTTAATGTATTTGCACATAATAGAGATGATCATTCCAAAAATTTTACATTTTTATATGATGATATAAATGATAGTTGGAGATTAAGTCCTGCTTATGATCTGACATTTAGCAACACATATTATGGAGAGCATACAACAATGGTTGACGGGAATGGACGCAATCCCGGAATGAAAGAACTTGTAAATGTCGGTGTGCAGGCAGGGATGAATCGGGATATTTGTTTGGGGGTTGCGGAGAAAATAAAAAAATTGGTGTTTGCGATGTTAGGGGAGTATTTGAAATAAAGTTGGGTATAAAATCAGAGAAGGAGAATTGTTTATGACAAAGGAGAATGAAACAGAATATCCGGTTTTAGCGATATGCTACGATTTTGATAAAACATTATCACCTGATGATATGCAGGCACAGGGATATATTCAGTCAATAGATTACGAAGTTGATGATTTTTGGAGAGAGTCAAATGAACTTTCGGAAGAAAACGAGATGGACAGAAATCTTGCATATATGTTTCTTATGGCAGAAAAGTCAAGAGGAAAGGTTCTTTTTACAAAAGAGACATTACATAGTGACGGTGCGAAAGTAAAGCTGTTCCCGGGTGTTGCAACATGGTTTGACAGAATAAATGAGTATGGTGAAAAGAAAGGTGTAACTGTTGAACATTACATAATATCTTCAGGTTTAAAAGAAATGATTGAGGGTACAAAAGTTGCCGGTAAATTCAAAAAAATATATGCAAGCTCATTTTATTTTGACAAAAGCGGTGTTGCCGTATGGCCGGCGCAGGTCGTCAATTATACGAACAAGACTCAGTTTTTATTTAGAATAGAAAAAGGAATACTTGATGTAAATGATTCAAGAGTAAATGATTATTTTAAACCAAATGAGTACAGGGTACCTTTTCGCAATATGGTTTATATCGGTGACAGTGAGACAGACATTCCATGTATGAAACTTGTAAATATAAACGGTGGTCATTCCATCGGAGTGTATGATGAAAAAACGAAAGACAAAACAAAAGTATTTAATATGCTTGAAGAAAACAGAATAAAATATTTTGTACCGGCAGATTATACTAAAAATTCTAAACTGGAAACTCTTATAAAACAGATAATTGACAGAACGGCTTCAAACGAAATTCTCGAAAGCTTTCATTTTGACTGTGTGAAAGAGAAAAATAATGTTAAAAATACTCTTGATTATTATAATTTAAATGCAGATAAATTTGTGGCGAGCACCTTGCAGGTGGACTTTGAAGCGACACAGAAAAGATTTGCGGATAAATTGGGAAAAGGTGATTTTATTCTGGATTTTGGGTGCGGTTCGGGAAGAGATACAAAATATTTCTTGGAACATGGGTACAAGGTTGATGCAGTTGACGGTTCTAAAGAACTTTGCAGGCGTGCGAGTGAATATACAGGGATTACAGTAAAAAATATGATGTTTACCGAACTTAGCGCAAAGGAAAAATATGATGGAATATGGGCGTGTTCATCAATACTTCACCTGACATCGGATGAGCTTGAAAATGTTATGAATAAAATGGCTGCTGCATTGAAAGCAAACGGAATTATATATGCATCGTTTAAATATGGAAATTTTTCAGGAGAGCGAAACGGAAGATATTTTAATGATATGACAGAGGAGGCTTTTGGAAAATTTATTAAGAACATACATGGAATAGAAACAGAAGAACAATGGATAACATCAGATGTGAGAGCAGGCAGAGACAGTGAGAAATGGCTGAATGTGATAATGCGTAAAAAATAATGGATGAGCGTTGATTTCTTTACATTATATTATAAGAATGTTATGATAAGATGCGATGAAGCAAAACGTGATATTATGCTTATGATTTTTTAATTGTATTGATTTTTATAATAAAACAGAAGGTGGGAAATATTATGAAGAAGATTATGAAAGTTTTACTGAAAACAGCGATTTCATTGATACTGCTTATTGCAATATCACTTACAGGTTCTTATGTGGTAAATACTTATGCGGCACAGCGTACGGTGGTAGACGGTCATTCAATGGATGATAATTTCTATGACGGCGAAAATATTATAGCAAATAAGATTATATATAATTTCCAAAAGCCCAAACGCTTTGATGTAGTGACGATATATCCGTATGGTCATAAGCACAAAGAGGATATTGTTGAATATACGCAGAGACTTGTAAACCAGTTGATAGCAATGTCAAAAAATAAGAAATTGGCACAGAGTTCTAAAGATGAGTATTATATAAAAAGAATAATTGCATTGCCGGGTGAGACAATTCAGGTTAAAGGTGAGGATATCTATATAAATGGAAAAATTCTCAAAGAAAATTACCGTAAAGATAAAATGGGCTATGCGGGTGTAGCCGAAAAACCGATAAAACTTGAAGAGGATGAGTATTTCGTCATGGGTGACAACAGGGCAGACAGCAAGGACAGCAGAGAGTTCGGACCGGTGAAAGTAAAGAATATTGCTTCAAAAATATACAAATAAACATGATATAAATGTTAAAATATTTTTTGAACCTTATATCATAAATATAAAAATAAAAGAGACAAAGAAGTCTGATTTTACAAAAGCTTCTTTGTCTCTTTTTTGTTGCAGTATTATGTTTAAACAAGTACTAATCACAAATTAAAAATTACTGATAACAAATTAAAAATTGATGATTATAAATTATATTTAGAATTTGTCTGGAAGGAAAAACAAATGAGATATTTGAGAGTATGGGACAACAGAAAAATAATGATTGTATCGGTTACATTGTTTATAACAGTATGTGCTATTGTGATTTGCGGCTATAGATATATGAATGAATGTACACAGAATGAATCTATGGCACAAAATAACAGATATAAATTTACAAAGTTGAGTAATGATCTTGCAGAGACTTCGGATTTTCTGACGAATGAGGCAAGAAAATATGCCGTGACAGGGGATATATCTCATCTATATAATTACTGGTACGAGGTAAGGGTAAGCAGAACCAGAGATAAAGTTATCGGGCAGTTGAAAGAAGCGGACTTACAGAAAAAGGAAAAGAGAAATTTAAAAAGTGCAAAAAAATATTCGGATGAGCTTATAAAAACAGAAGCGTGTTCAATGCGGCTTGTACTTGAAGCGGAGAATAAAACAGAAAAAGATTTTTGCAGCCATAGGAGGTTAAGGGAATATATAAGATATGTGCTTAAATATCAGATTCCACAGAAATATGAGAATTTAAACAGTCAGGAAAAAAGAAAAATGGCTGTAGAGCTGTTGTACAATCAAAATTATGATGTTATAAAATCAAGAATTATGTCTCCGATTGAATTGTTTAATAAGAGGTTAAATCACCGGCTGGATGATGAAGTGAAAGCGGCGGTAAAAGGGTGCAGAAATGCGCTTGTGGTATTGGTTGGCTGTCTTATTGCAGCGGGCGTGCTTGTGGCATTTATTCTTACAATATTATATAAAAACTATGTGAAGCCGCTTAACAGTTACACAAATCAGCTTAAAAACAGAGAAAAAAACACAAAAGATAACGAATTGAATACTCTGTCTGAAAACCTGATATTGAGAATACGTCCTAAAGGGGCGCTGGAGCTTAGAGAATTTGGAAGAATATATAACAGGATGGCAAATGTTTTGGCATTGGAAATGAAAAAAAGTCATGATGCATGGACGGAAATGAAAAAAGCAAAAGAGGAGGCAATAGAAGCAAATAAGGCAAAGAGTGAATTTATGGCAAGGATGAGTCATGAACTTAGAACGCCGCTAAATGCTATTATTGGGTACATATATTTGCTGAGAAAAGGAACGCTTTCCTCAAAGCAGGAAAAATATTGCAACAGTATATTGGTTGCATCAGAAGATTTGCTTGAACTGATAAACGGAGTTTTGGATTTTTCTAAAATAGAAAATGAAAAAATAGAATTTGAGGAAATCTCATTTTCTCCGATTGAACTTTTGAAGCGTGTTTATGTCGTTATGGAAAATGAAGCGAGCCGTAAAAACATAAAATTAAACATAGATATAAAACAGGATATACCTGAAATGGTTGTGGGGGATTCGGCAAGACTTCATCAGATATTGATGAATTTAGTAGGAAATGCAGTTAAATTTACCGAGAAAGGTTCAGTTACAATAGAACAGAGGGTAGAGGATTGGAACGATGACAGTTGTGTGCTCTATTATGAAGTAAGAGACACCGGAATAGGAATTTCTGATGAGAAAAAGAAAGAAATTTTTGAACCGTTTGTACAGGATGATGTGTCAATAAACAGGAAGTATGGAGGAACAGGACTGGGACTTGCAATATCAAAACAATTGATTGAATTGTACAGTGGAAATACTCAGACACTCAATCTCGAATCAAAGAAAGGCGAGGGCTCAAGATTTTATTTTCGTGTACCGGCGAAGATTTCAAAAGAAGAGAAGAAAAATAATGATTTGCATACAGATAGAGAAAATGATATTGAGGAAGAACTTAAATTTAATGTACTGCTTGTAGATGATTCGGAAATAAATCTTGCTGTTGAGAAGGAAATTCTTGAGAGTTTTGGGCTTACTGTTTATACGGCTGATTCGGGAAAATCTGCTGTAAGATTTGTTGAAAAACAGGGAGTGGATTTGATACTGCTTGACCTTAGAATGCCGGAAATGGATGGTTATGAGGTGGCAGAATTTATTAGGAAAAATCATATATGTGATAATACCGCCATTATTGCACTGACAGCCGATGCCGCACAGGATGTTTTCGAGAAAATAAAAAAATCGGGAATGCAGGAATACGTTATCAAGCCTTTTAAACCGTATGATATGAGAAAGGTAATTGAAAAATATGCGGGAATAAATCTAAAGAATGAAGAAACGGTTGAAAATGAAAATAACAGTAAAAATAATTCTTTATATTTTAATGTCAGCGAGTGTTTAAAAAATATGAATAACAACAGCAAATTACTATGGGAACTTGCAGACAGTTTTGTGAAAAAACAGAGCAAAAATGTTGATTATATGAGAATACATATATCAAATGGGAATTATGGAAATGCGAGAGGAATAATACATGACCTTAAAGGGATGACAGGAAATTTGTGCATGACTTTAATGTATGAAGAACTTGTTGATATAGAGCAGAAGTTAAAAACGGGAAAACAGGTTGATTTTGAAAAATTTGATGCTTTGTGGAAAAAAACAAGATTTGAACTTGAGCAATACATAAAAGAATATAAACAGCCTGATGAAGAAAATAATGAAAAAATTGATTTTGACAATCTTGTAACATACATAAAAAAAATGAGCAGTGAATATGACATGCAGGCTGTTGATATGTTTTTGAAATATGAAACATTGTTTGCAAAAAATATGGACAGGGATAAGTTTTTGAATTTGCAGGATGCTGCGTTGCAATATGATTTTGAAAAAATGAATGAAATTTTGGAGGCTTGACATGTATAAAATTTTATTGGTAGAGGATGATATGGCACTTCATTATGTTTATAAGAAAATGAAAATATGGAGTGAAAATGATTTTTGCATAAGAAAAATAGCATCAAATGGAAAAGAGGCATTGGAAATGCTTGAAAATGATGAGTTTGACATGGTTGTTACAGACATAAGAATGCCTGTACTTGATGGAATCGGTCTTCTAAAAAAAATGTCAGAGAAAAAAATTGACATATATACCATAATATTAAGTTCATATGATGAGTTTGAATATGCAAGACAGGCAATGATATACGGAGCGGCAGATTTTATTGTGAAACCGTTGAAAGAAAAAGAACTTGGGGATGCACTTGTGCGTGCAAAAAAACAGTTTGAGGGAGATTCGCAGAAAAGTGACATGCTCGAAAAAATAAAACAGCATATTGTAGCTGATGGCGGAGAGATTGAAGATGAAATATTTCTTGGCAGGGTTTTAGAATATATCATGAAATATGTTACTGAAAATAAAACAATGGAAGATGTGGCAGAGTATATGGAACTTAGCAAAGATTATTTCGGAAAGATGTGCAAAAATAAGTTCAATATTACATTTAAACAAATCCAGACTATTACAAAAATGGAGTATGCAGGTTATCTTTTATGCAATTCTAATATTAAAGTTTATGAACTGAGTGAGAGACTTGGATATTCGACACCCGATTATTTCAGCAGAATTTTTACGGAGACAATGGGAGTTACGCCTAAAAAATATGGAGTATAACTTCTTTTTTATGGAAAATACCTTGTTTTTCATGTTTTGCTCATTTATAGCCTGTGCTAGTATATATGCAAGGCAAAGGTAAACAGGTTTTTGAGAGTATGAGGAGGTGTAAAAGGTGAAAAATTTTGTGATAACAATTGCGAGAGGTTATGGAAGCGGCGGACGAGTTATTGGTCGTGAACTTTCAAAACGTTTGGGGATTCCGTGTTATGATGACCAGATTTTGAAAATGGCATCTGAACTAAGCGGAATAAATAAAAACAAATTTGTTGAAGTGGATGAGAGACTAAGAGGCAGCAGCTTTCTTAGAAAACTTTCGGGAATACCTTCCGCAAGTATAGTGGGGCCGTCTGAGGAGGGATTTGTCTCAGATGTAAATCTTTTTAATTACCAGGCACAGATAATTAAGAATGTTGCCAACAGGCAATCATGTATTATTATTGGAAAATGTGCAAATCATATCTTGAAAGATTATGGAAATGTAGTCAGTGTTTACATTGAAGCACCGAGAAAAGCCTGCGTAAAGAGTGTTGTAGATTTGCTTGATGTCACAGAGGATGAAGCAAACAAAATGATTTATCAGACTGACAGGTATCGTGCAGATTATTATAAGTATTATTCAGGCGGTGAGGATTGGACAAATCCGGTTCTTTACGATATGACATTAAACAGTTATCGTATAGGAAGAGAAAGATGTGTCGAGGTAATAATCGATTATCTGAAAATTAAATATGGAGAGGATGTACTTAAATTAAAATGATATGTGCATTAAAACAATGACAAAGGAGTCAATATTTATCAATAAATATGGCTTCTTTTTTGATTTATTGGAAACAACTGAAAAGCAGTACAGAAATGGAGGACAGACTATGAAGAAGAAAATAATGAAAAGAGTAATAGCGGTGTTAACAGGAGCAACATTGATTTTGAGTGCTACAGGCTGCGGAGGAAGCAAATCTTCAGACAGCGGTTCAGATTCGGACACTGTAAAAGTAGGAATTTTACATTCACTTACAGGCTCAATGGCAATCAGTGAAAAGTCGGTTAGGGATGCAGAAGTTATGGCTATAGAAGAAATCAATGCGTCAGGCGGTGTACTTGGCAAAAAGATTAAATATGTAGAAGAAGATGGTGCATCAGAACCGTCAACATTTGCGACAAAGGCAGAAAAACTTGTTGACAGTGAAGGCGTTGCGACAGTATTTGGCTGCTGGACTTCATCTTCAAGAAAAGCAGTAAAATCTGTCTTTGAAGACTATGATAATCTTCTCTGGTATCCGGTTCAGTATGAAGGAATGGAATCATCAAGCAACATAGTATATTGCGGTGCTGCACCAAACCAGCAGATAGTACCGGCTATCGAGTATCTTATCAAAAAGGGATATAAGAAATTCTTCCTTATGGGTTCAGATTATGTATTCCCAAGAACAGCAAACATGATAATCGAAGCTCAGGTTAAGGCAGCAGGTGGCAAGGTTGTCGGCGAGGAATATGCTGACATGGAGCAGACGGATTTTGCTTCAATAATTGCAAAAATTGAGTCTGCAAAGCCTGATATTATTATCAATACATTGAACGGTACAGGAAATGTCTCATTCTTCAAACAGATGTCAGAAAAGAATTATACAAGCAAAGATTATCCGACAATGTCATTTTCAATTGCAGAAGAAGAAGTTGCAACAATTGGTGCTGACATCTTAAAGGGACACATGGTTTCATGGAATTATTATCAGACAACAGACACAGAGAAAAATAAAGAGTTTGTTGCAAATTACAAGAAGAAATACGGTGAGGACAGAGTGACATCTGACCCGGCAGAAGCAGGATATGACGCAGTTTATCTCTGGAAGGCAGCTTGTGAGAAAGCAAACAGTTTTGAGGTGGATGATGTACTTGACGCAATACATACAGGAGAAATAAGCTTTGATGCTCCTGAGGGAACAGTAACTATTGACGGAGACAACCAGCATCTTACAAAACCTGTCAGAATCGGTGAAGTGGATGAAAAAGGTCTTATCAACGAGATTTATGCAACTGACAAACCTGTAAAACCGGACCCATATTTGAAATCATATGACTGGGCAGTAAAAGCAGGTATTCAGCCTTTAGAGTAAAAGAAAAAACAATCAGGGGGTTAAAATATGGAGCAGTTTATTACTACATTATTTAACGGTTTAAGTCTCAGTTCCATAATTTTATTGACATCCTTAGGACTGGCAATCACATTTGGACAGATGAAAATAATAAATATGGCGCATGGTGAATTTGTGATGATAGGTGCGTATACAACATATGTTGTTCAGAATGTGGTTGCCGGGATTGTTCCGGCATCCATGCAGGGAATATATTATATAATTTCAATTCCGGCAGCATTTGGCGTGACATTTTTGCTTGGCAGCATAATGGAGCGTCTTATAGTATCAAGATTGTATGGTCGTGAAATTGACAGTCTCCTTGCGACATATGGAATAAGTCTCATCTTGCAGCAGGCTGCGAGAAGCATATTCGGAACACAGGGTGTAAACGTAAACGTTCCGGCATTTTTGGAGGGCGGCTTAAAAATCGGAGGATGTACATTTTCTTACAATCGTATATTTATTATCACAATGGTTCTTGTCTGCCTGCTGATTATTTATTTTATAATGTATCGTTCAGGATTTGGAAAAAAGATGCGTGCAGTAATGCAGAACAGACCTATGGCACAGTGCATGGGAATCAATTCAAAAAGAGTGGACACAATTACTTTCAGTATCGGTTCGGGACTTGCCGGTATAGCCGGATGTTCGGTTGCACTTCTTGGTTCCATCGATTCGACAGTAGGTCAGAGTTATATCGTAAATTCATTTATGGCAATTGTTCTTGGCGGAGTAGGAAAACTGGCAGGAACCGTACTCGGCTCATCAGTAATAGGATTTTGCAGTATATTTACTGAAAAATATACATCAGCAACAATAGCTAAGGCGATTGTATTACTTGTTGTTATCGTATTTTTACAGAAAAGACCGCAGGGATTTTTCGTTGTAAAAAGCAGAGGATTGGATGAATAGGAGGTTTGTATGAAAATTATAACAAAACATGGTGATAATCTTTGTTTTATATTGATTGTAATTGCATTGGCATTAACTCCTATTTTATCCGGAGCAGGAATAATCCAGAATACTTCGACAGTGTTATTCCTTGGAAAATGTATTGCTTTTTCAATCGTTGCAATAGGCCTTGACCTTATATGGGGCTACACAGGCATTCTAAGCCTCGGACACGGTTTGTACTTCGGGCTTGGTGCATATGTCATGGCAATGTATCTTAAACTTCAGGAAACGGGAGGAAATATTACAGACTTCATGCATGTAGGGGGTCTTAAAAAACTTCCGCTTATATGGCAGATGTGTAAGCCTTTGGGAATGTCTTTGGTGCTTGTAATAGTTGTGCCGGGTGTGGTTGCCGGAATAATAGGATATTTTATTTTTAAAAGCCGTGTTAAGGGCGTATATTTTTCGATTATATCGCAGGCGATAACATGGGCGGCATATTCAATGTTCATTGCTTTATCACCATATACAAATGGAAATGTCGGAATAACAGAAATAAAATCAATTTTTGGAAGCATTAAAGGAAAAGCAAACGCAGATAATATGCAGATGTTGTTTTATCTGGCTGTAGCTATACTCGTTGTTATATATGTAATTTCAAAATATCTTGTAAACAGTAAGTTTGGAAAAATTCTTATAGCAATTCGTGACGGTGAAAACAGAACTTATTTTTCAGGTTACAAAGTAAGCAAATTTAAGACATTTATATATGTTGTGTCTGCTGTATTTGCAGGAATTGCAGGAGCTGTATTTGTTAATTTTAACGGAAGTATCACACCGTCGCAGATGACAATTGCATATTCAATCACGATGGTTATCTGGGTTGCGGTAGGCGGAAGAGCGTCAATCATAGGAGCTGTTATAGGAGCATTTTTGATAAATCTTTGTGAATACAATTTAAGCTCAGGAAGTCTTGTTGAGATATGGCAGTACATTATAGGAGCTATATTCTGTCTTACTATTATATTCTTTAAAGGCGGAATTGTCGGTGTTATCAGAGAACACATACCTGCACTGTTGAAGAAAAAGGGTGAAAAAGTGACAGGTACAAACTAATTGAAATCGGAAAATACGCACAGAAATGGGGAATATTATGGTAAATGATAATGCATTAGTAATAAAAAATATTTCAGTATGTTTTGATGGATTTTATGCACTTACAGATGTCAATGCAAATGTAAAAAGAAACAGTATTCATTTTTTTATCGGACCAAATGGAGCAGGTAAAACAACTCTGCTTGATATAATTTGTGCAAAAACAAGACCTACACAGGGAAGTGTGATTTTTTATCCGAAAAATGGTGACAGCATGAAACTCACAAAAATGAAGGAATATAAAATTGTACATGCGGGTGTAGGAAGAAAGTTTCAGGTTCCGTCAGTTTTTGTAAATCTGACTGTAGAAGAAAACATGATACTGTCTTTAAAGGGACACAAGGGAATATGGGATTGTATTTTTTGTAAGCCCTCGAAAGCTGAGATGGAATGGATATATGAAATCCTTGAGAGAATAGGACTTAAGGACTCTGCAAAGCTTCGTGCGGGTGCTCTTGCACATGGACAGAAACAGTGGCTTGAGATAGGTATGCAGCTTGTGCAGAAACCGGAGATAATTATGCTGGATGAACCGGCAGCAGGAATGGGAAAACCCGAAACATTTAAGACAGGGGAAATACTTAAAGAAATAAAAAAAGACTGCACCGTAATAGTTATCGAGCATGATATGGAGTTTGTAAAGCAGACGGCGGATGTGGTCACTGTTTTACATGAAGGAAAAGTGCTTATGGAGGGTGACATAGACAGTGTACTTGCCGACAAGACGGTACAGTCGGTGTATCTTGGAAGAGGCGGCGAGCCGGAAATGTGAGGTGTTGTATGTTAGAAATTCAGAATATAAATTCTTATTATGGAGAGAGCTGTGTGCTCAATGAGCTTTCATTATCTGTTCCTGATGGGGAGATTGTAGGATTGATAGGACGTAACGGTGTTGGAAAAAGTACAACGCTTAAAAGTATTATGGGATTGATAAAAACTACCGGTGGAAGTATTATATTTGATGGAAATGATATTATAAAGATGCCGACGTATGAAAGGGTAAAAAAGGGAATCGGATATGTTCCACAGGGTAGGGATATATTTCCGTATATGACGGTTCAGGAAAATCTTGAGATGGGATTACAGCCGTTAGGCGGAAAAGGAAAAATTTCTGATTACATATATGAACTTTTCCCAATAATTCCTGAATTTGCGAAAAGAAAAGGCGGCGATTTGTCAGGAGGCCAGCAACAGCAGCTTGCGATTGCGAGAGCACTGGCAGCAGAACCTAAAATACTTATACTTGACGAACCTACAGAAGGAATACAGCCTTCAATAATTCATGACATAGGAGTTGCGATAAAAAAAGTAAACGAGTGGAAACACATAACTGTTTTGCTTGTGGAACAGTATCTTGACTTTGTCATGGAAAATACATCGTATCTGTATGTTATGGAAAAGGGAGAGATAATTTACAAAAACAGGACTGCAGATGCAGAGAAAGAAGAAGTTCAGAAAATGATGACAAGCTAAAAGTGAGTGGCGGCAAAGCACTCAGATATGGAGAGTTTTATGAGGGTGGCAGAAATATTGATAGTAGATGATCAGCCTGATCAGATAAGATTTGCAGGAGAAATATTAAAAAGTGCCGGATACCGTGTGTATGTTGCAACATCCGGAAAAAGGGCACTCAATTTTCTTGAAACCAGAAAACCTGATTTAATAGTTCTTGATATAAAAATGGAAGACATAGACGGAATAACGGTTTGTGGGAAAATAAAGAATAATCCGGATACAAAGGAGATTCCAGTTATATTTTTAACAACGGAAAAAAGCCCGGAAGTTATACGCAAAGGCTTTGAGGCGGGGTGCAGTGATTATATTTGCAAACCTTATATAAGAGAAGAATATCTGGCGAGGGTACAGGTTCATTTGAAAATACACCAACAAAATAAAATGCTTACAAATGCAAATGAAGAATTGAATATGTTTTGCAGTGCGGTATCTCATGACCTTCGTTCGCCGTTACAGGTTATAGGAATGCTGATAGATGCGCTTAACGATGAGATTATAAATGAAAACAAGGAAGAAGTTATAAAAATATCAGATATGATTTCAACAAAAGCCGGTGAACTTGATACAATGATAAAAAGGCTGCTTGAGTTTTCGAGAATGTGCAATGCGAAAATGAACATGCAGCAGCTTGATATGGATGAGATATTTGACACAGAGTATGAAGAACTTGAAAAATTGGAAAAAGACAGAAAAATAAATTATTTTCATGGGGAGCTTGGAACCATATCGGGAGACGAGGTCCTCATTCGCATGGTTGTAAAAAATATACTTAGTAATGCTTTAAAGTATACAAGGAAATGTAATACGGCGGTTATAAGTGTCTCTATGGAATATGACAAACCTTTTAAGCGCATTTCGGTAACGGACAATGGTGCGGGCTTTGATGAAGAGTATTCAGATAAACTTTTTAATGTGTTTCAGAGACTGCACAGTAGCAGTGAGTTTGAGGGCAGCGGAGTAGGACTTGCCATAGTAAAAAAAGTGATGCAGAGGCATGGCGGAGCCGTGGCGATAAGGGGAAGTGTGGGAAAAGGAGTTACAATAACACTCACATTCAGAGAATGAAAAATAAAAAAAGTATTGTCAAATAACAATACTTCTGATAAAATACATATTTTAACAAAAATTCAAAATATTTCTTGACAAGTCAGTCCTTTAATGCTAACATGAAAAATGCACTATTGTGGCTGACTATACTTTTCTTATTTATTATATCACAGTTCGTTAAAAAAGAAAAGTCCTTAATGAAAAAAATAGTCAGACTGCAAAATACTCTAAAAAATTAAGGAGTGAACATCGATGGAGAAAAACAGGATACGCCCAGTAAAAGTAGGTAACGGTGTTAGAATGAGTTATGCCAAACAGCAGGAAGTGCTGGAGATGCCAAATCTCATTGAGGTACAGACTAATTCTTATCAGTGGTTCTTGGACGAAGGACTAAAAGAAGTTTTCCGAGATATTTCGCCTATCTCTGATTTTGGTGGTCATCTCAGTCTCGAATTTGTAGATTTTGTTTTATGCAGGGATGAGACAAAGTATGACATCGATCAGTGTAAGGAAAGGGATGCAACATACGCAGCACCTTTGAAGGTGAAAGTAAGGTTACACAATAAGGAAACAGAAGAAATTAAAGAGCATGAGATCTTTATGGGAGATCTTCCTTTGATGACTGCGACAGGTACCTTTGTAATCAATGGTGCTGAACGAGTTATAGTTAGCCAGTTGGTTCGTTCACCGGGTATTTATTATGCAATCGGACATGATAAATTCGGTAAGGAACTTTATTCATCAACTGTAATTCCAAATCGTGGTGCATGGCTGGAATACGAGACTGACTCCAATGATGTATTTTATGTTCGTGTAGATAGAAACAGAAAAGTTCCTATCACTGTATTCCTTAGAGCTATGGGTCTTGGAAGTAATGAGCAGATTAAAGAACTTTTCGGTGATGAGCCAAAGATTCTTGCAAGTATTGAAAAAGATACTACAGAGAATTATCAGGATGGTCTTCTTGAATTATATAAGAAACTCCGTCCGGGCGAGCCATTGTCAGTAGACAGTGCTGAAAACTTATTAAACGGTATGTTCTTTGACCCTAAGAGATATGATCTTGCAAAGGTAGGAAGATATAAGTTTAATAAGAAACTTCATTTTAAGAATCGTATTACAGGCTGCAAGCTTGCAGAGGATGCTGTAAGCCCTGCAACAGGCGAAGTATATGAAGCCGGCACAACTATCACAGAAGAACTTGCAACTGAACTTCAGAACGCAGCAGTTCCTTATGTAATGGTTGAAAAAGAAGAGAAAGTCACAAAGGTGCTTTCAAACCTTATGGTTGACCTTAAAGCATATCTTCCGGACGTTGACCCGGCTGAAGTTGAAGTACATGAGAGTGTTTATTATCCACTCTTAAAGCAGATTCTTGACGAGAATGATGATATAGAAGAAATCAAGGAACTTATCAGATTTAATATTGCTGAACTTGTTCCTAAGCATATCACAAAAGAAGATATTTTTGCTTCTATCAACTACAACATGCATCTTGAGTATGGCGTAGGAACAGATGACGATATCGACCACTTGGGAAATCGTCGTATTCGTGCGGTTGGTGAGCTTTTACAGAACCAGTACCGTATCGGACTTTCAAGAATGGAAAGAGTTGTGCGTGAGAGAATGTCAACACAGGACATCAACAGCATTACTGCACAGTCACTTATAAATATCAAACCTGTAACTGCTGCAGTTAAGGAGTTCTTTGGAAGTTCGCAGTTGTCGCAGTTCATGGATCAGAACAATCCTCTTAGTGAGCTTACTCACAAGAGAAGATTATCAGCCTTAGGACCTGGTGGTCTTTCACGAGACAGAGCCGGATTCGAGGTTCGAGATGTACATTATACACATTATGGCCGTATGTGTCCTGTAGAGACACCTGAAGGACCAAATATCGGTCTTATCAACTCGCTTGCATCTTATGCGAGAATAAATGAATATGGATTTATCGAGGCACCTTATCGTAAACTCGACAAGACTGACCCGGCAAATCCTATCGTAACTGATGAGGTTGTATATCTCTCGGCTGACGAAGAAGACAAATATATAGTTGCACAGGCTAACGAACAGCTTGATGAGGATGGACATTTTGTAAGAAACAATGTTTCAGGTCGTTTCCGTGAGGAAACATCAGAGTTTGCAAAGAGTAAGATAGATCTTATGGACGTATCTCCTAAGATGGTATTCTCAGTAGCCACAGCCATGATTCCGTTCCTTCAGAACGATGATGCCAACAGAGCGTTGATGGGTTCAAACATGCAGCGTCAGGCAGTTCCGCTTCTCATAACTGAAGCACCTGCAGTTGGTACTGGTATGGAAATGAAAGCTGCTGTCGATTCAGGAAACTGTGTTGTAGCAGAGGAAGATGGTATCGTTGAGCGTTCAGCATCAAATGAGGTTATTATTAAACCGGCAACAGGAAATGTCCACAGATATAAACTTTCTAAGTTCCAGCGAAGCAATCAGGGAACAAGCATGAATCAGAAGCCTATCGTAAGAAAAGGTGATGAGATTAAGAAAGGACAGGTTATCGCAGACGGACCTTCAACATGTGGTGGTGAGATAGCACTCGGTAAGAACCCTCTTATCGGTTTCATGACATGGGAAGGTTACAATTACGAGGATGCCGTTCTTCTTAGTGAAAGACTTGTAAAAGAAGATGTATACACATCAGTTCATATAAATGAGTATGAGGCAGAAGCAAGAGATACTAAGCTTGGTGCCGAGGAAATTACGCGTGATGTTCCGGGTGTAGGTGATGATGCACTTAAAAATCTTGATGAGCGTGGAATTATCCGTATTGGTGCAGAGGTTCGTGCCGGAGATATCCTTGTAGGTAAAGTTACTCCTAAGGGAGAGACAGAGCTTACAGCAGAGGAAAGACTTCTTCGTGCAATCTTCGGAGAAAAGGCTCGTGAGGTAAGAGATACTTCACTTAAAGTTCCTCATGGAGAGTTCGGTATTATCGTTGATGCCAAAGTATTTACAAGAGAAAACGGCGATGAACTTCCACCGGGAGTAAATCAGTCAGTTCGCATATATATTGCACAGAAACGTAAGATTCAGGTTGGAGATAAGATGGCCGGTCGTCATGGTAACAAGGGTGTCGTTTCAAGAGTACTCCCTGTTGAAGATATGCCATTCCTTCCAAATGGCCGTCCTCTTGACATCGTGCTTAATCCATTGGGTGTGCCTTCTCGAATGAATATCGGTCAGGTCCTCGAAATTCATTTAAGTCTTGCAGCGAAAGTTCTCGGCTTCAATGTATCAACACCTGTATTTGACGGTGCAAACGAGAAAGACATTATGGATACTCTTGAACTTGCAAATGATTATGCAAATACACCGCTTAACCAGAAAGAACTTGCCGAGCAGCTTGCAAAGGCAGAGGAAAACGGTGACGAGAATGAGGTTGCACGCTTAAAGGAAATTGTTCCTTTTGAGGATAAATATAAAGATATTCTTTCACCTGATGTTATGGAGTATCTTGTTGAAAATGAAGCATATCGTGCTCAGTGGAGAGGTGTTCCAATCAACAGAGACGGAAAAGTTCGACTTCGTGATGGTCGTACAGGTGAGTATTTTGACGGTGCTGTTACAATCGGTTTCATGCACTATCTCAAACTCCATCATCTTGTTGATGATAAGATTCATGCACGTTCAACAGGTCCTTACTCATTAGTAACACAGCAGCCACTTGGTGGTAAAGCCCAGTTCGGTGGACAGCGTTTCGGTGAGATGGAGGTTTGGGCACTCGAGGCATATGGAGCAGCACATACACTTCAGGAAATTCTTACTGTTAAATCCGATGATGTTATCGGTCGTGTTAAGACTTACGAAGCTATCATTAAGGGTGACAATATTTCAGAGCCTGGTATACCTGAGTCATTTAAGGTTCTCCTTAAAGAATTACAGGCACTTGCTCTCGATGTTACTGTACTTGATGAGGACGGCAACGAAGTAAAACTTGGTGAGGATGTTGACGAATCTGAAAATGATTCAATCAAATCACTTACTGATGATGATGAAACATATGACGCATTTGACAATGGTGAGTCATACGCATCAGCAGGTTATATCGAGGGAACTCCTGATGAACTTGAAGATGCATTTGGTGCAACTATGGTTGATACAGATTCAGTATTTGATGACTAAGGAGGTTACTATGTCAGAGACTAATAAAGCAGAAAAGCACATCACTTATGATGCTATTAAGATTGGTCTTGCTTCACCTGAAAAGATCAGAGAGTGGTCGCGTGGTGAAGTTAAGAAGCCTGAGACAATAAATTATAGAACCTTAAAACCGGAAAAAGATGGTCTTTTCTGTGAAAAGATTTTTGGACCTAGCAAGGACTGGGAGTGTCATTGTGGTAAGTACAAGAAAATCCGTTATAAGGGTGTAGTTTGTGATAAGTGTGGTGTTGAAGTTACAAAGTCAAGCGTTCGTCGTGAGCGTATGGGACACATTGAACTTGCAGCTCCTGTGTCACACATCTGGTATTTCAAGGGTATCCCAAGCCGTATGGGACTTATCCTTGACGTATCACCAAAGAACCTCGAGAGAGTATTGTATTTTGCGTCATATATCGTACTTGAGACAGCTCCTGATATAGGAATTCAGCAGAAACAGATTTTATCGGAAGCTGAATATCAGGAAGCAAAAGCAAAATACGGTAATGCATTCCGTGCAGGAATGGGTGCAGAGTCCATTATGGAACTTCTCATGAACATTGACCTCGAGGAAGAGTCCGTAACACTTAAAGCGGAACTTGAAAACGCATCAGGTCAGAAACGTGCACGTATCATCAAGAGACTTGAAGTTATCGAGTCATTCAGAGAGTCAGGAAACAAACCGGAGTGGATGATTCTTACGGTTATTCCTGTTATCCCACCGGATCTTCGTCCTATGGTACAGCTTGATGGTGGACGTTTTGCAACATCTGATATGAACGACCTTTATCGTCGTATTATAAATAGAAATAACCGTCTTAAGAGACTTCTTGAACTTGGAGCACCTGATATTATCGTAAGAAACGAGAAGAGAATGCTTCAGGAAGCAGTAGATGCTCTTATAGACAACGGTCGTCGTGGACGTCCTGTTACAGGACCTGGAAACAGACCGCTCAAATCCCTTTCAGATATGCTTAAAGGTAAGCAGGGACGTTTCCGTCAGAACCTTCTCGGTAAGCGTGTTGACTATTCAGGACGTTCAGTTATCGTAGTAGGACCTGAACTTAAGATTTATCAGTGTGGTCTTCCAAAAGAGATGGCTATCGAGCTCTTCAAACCATTCGTTATGAAAGAACTTGTTGCCAACGGAACAGCACACAACATCAAACAGGCTAAGAAGATGGTTGAGAAACTTCAGACAGAGGTTTGGGATGTACTTGAAGAAGTAATTCGTGAGCATCCTGTTATGCTTAACCGTGCCCCTACACTTCACAGACTTGGTATTCAGGCATTTGAGCCTATACTTGTCGAGGGTAAAGCTATTAAGCTTCATCCACTCGTTTGTACAGCGTTCAACGCCGATTTCGACGGTGACCAGATGGCTGTTCATCTTCCACTTTCTGTTGAAGCACAGGCAGAGTGCCGCTTCCTTCTTTTATCACCAAACAACCTTCTGAAACCTTCAGACGGTGGTGTGGTAGCCGTTCCTTCACAGGATATGGTACTTGGTATCTATTATCTTACACAGGAGCGTCCGGAACTTTCAAGAACAAAGCCGGCAGATATAGATGATCCTGATGCAGATAAGCATCCGGAGAGATATTATAGATTTTACAAATCTATAGAGGAAGCTATTACAGCTTACGAAAATCATGAAATCTGTCTCCATGAGAGAATAAATGTCCGCAGAACAGGCATAAATGCTCAGGGAGA
Organism: Butyribacter sp.; assembly: GCF_056818865.1. NCBI lineage: Bacteria > Bacillati > Bacillota > Clostridia > Lachnospirales > Lachnospiraceae > Butyribacter > Butyribacter sp. The sequence goes on along the minus strand of NZ_DBLYGC010000001.1, from coordinate 6,907 downwards.
AACAGAGTCAAGAATTATCTGTTCAACACTTGGAAGATTTATTTTTAACGAAATTCTTCCGCAGGATATGGGATTTGTAGACAGAAGTGACCCTGCAAACTTCCTTAAACTTGAAGTTGATTTCCATGTAGGAAAGAAACAGCTTAAACAGATTCTTGAAAAATGTATCAATGCACACGGTGCAACAGGTACGGCAGAGACAATGGATGCCATTAAGGCAATTGGTTATAAATATTCAACTCGTGCAGCAATGACAGTTTCTATTTCTGACATGACAGTGCCGGAAGAGAAAAAGACAATCCTTGCCGAGGCTGAAAAGACAGTAGAGCAGATAGCACGTAAATATCGCCGTGGTTTCCTTACTGAGGAAGAGAGATATAAAGGTGTTATTAAAGTTTGGCAGCAGGCCGATGATGAGATTACAAAAGCCCTTCTTACAGGACTTGATGCATACAACAATATCTTCATGATGGCGGATTCCGGAGCCCGTGGTTCTGATAAGCAGATTAAACAGCTTGCCGGTATGCGTGGACTTATGGCGGATACATCAGGACGTACTATCGAACTTCCTATCAAGTCAAACTTCCGTGAAGGACTTGACGTATTGGAGTACTTCATTTCTGCACATGGTGCCAGAAAAGGTATGTCAGATACAGCCCTTCGTACAGCCGATTCAGGATACCTTACACGTCGTCTTGTCGATGTATCACAGGATCTTATTATCCGTGAAATCGACTGCTGTACAAACAGAAAAGAAATTTCCGGTATGGAGATTTCAGCGGTTACAGACGGAAAAGATGTAATCGAGGAACTTCAGGAGAGAATTACAGGACGTTTTGCCTGCGAAGATATATACAGTGATGATGGAGAGCTTATTGTAAAAGCAAACCATATGATTACACCAAAGCGTGCAGCACTTGTATGCCAGCGTAAAGAAATTGCTGAAAACAGAGCAAAAGCAAAAGTTAAAATCCGTACAATACTTACATGTAAATCACATGTCGGTGTTTGTGCTAAGTGTTACGGTGCCAACCTTGCAACAGGTGAGCCTGTTCAGGTAGGTGAAGCAGTAGGTATCATAGCAGCACAGTCAATCGGTGAGCCTGGTACACAGCTTACTATGCGTACTTTCCATAGTGGTGGTGTAGCCGGAGATGATATCACACAGGGTCTTCCTCGTGTCGAGGAGCTTTTCGAGGCTCGTAAGCCAAAGGGACTTGCAATTATTGCAGAGATTGGCGGTAGAGTTTCTATCCGTGATACAAAGAAAAAACGTGAAGTTGTAATAACAAATGATGAATTGAAGGATGAGAGAGCATATCTTATACCTTACGGTTCTCGTATAAAAGTAACAGAAGGTGAAATTCTCGAAGCAGGTGATGAACTTACAGAAGGTAGTGTAAACCCACATGACATCCTTGCAATAAAGGGTGTTCGTGCCGTTCAGGATTACATGATTCGTGAAGTACAGAGAGTTTATCGTCTTCAGGGTGTTGAAATCAACGATAAGCATATCGAGGTTATCGTTCGTCAGATGCTCAAGAAGATTCGTATCGAGACAGCAGGAGATTCTGAATTCTTACCGGGTGTAATGGTAGATGCACTTGAATTTGAGGATGAAGTTGAGAGACTTACAGAAGAAGGAAAAGAAGCTCCTACAGGACAGCAGTGTATGCTTGGTATTACAAAAGCATCACTTGCAACAAACTCATTCCTCTCAGCAGCATCATTCCAGGAGACAACTAAGGTTCTTACAGATGCCGCTATCAAGGGTAAGATTGACCCACTCGTTGGACTTAAAGAAAATGTTATCCTTGGTAAACTTATACCTGCAGGAACAGGAATGAAGTGCTACCGTGAAGTTAAGCTTGATTGCGATGAGTCAGCAGAGAAAATGATTGAGGAACGCAACAGAGCCAAACAGGAAGAGGCAGAGCAGGAAGCCAAAGAAAAGGCAAAAGAAAAAGCTAAGCCGGTTGAGAGAGAGGCAGAGCCTGCGGAAGATGAAACAGGCTCAATGCTCCAGTCAGACAATGACGGAGAACTTGTATTTTCAACAACAACTGAATTAGACGATTAAAATTTAAAATCATCATCTAATATAATATAAAAAAGCTGACAGCCAGTGATAATTGATTGGCTGTCAGCTTTTTTGCGCTTTTATGCTGACAGCATAAGACTTATTCAGACAGAATAAGTATAATTGATATATCTTAAAATGTAATTATGTATGATTGAGGAGTTAAAGATGAAAAAATTAAATGAAAAATCAAAAATTGAGCAACTTTTTATTATTACATTAATGTTTGTGACATTGATGGCAATGTTTTGTCTGACAGGCTGTGGTGGCTGTTTTGGTTGTGGCGGAAATTCATGTGAAAAAATAAAATGCAGTAATGAAGAAAAGATTTCTGGAATATCAATTCCAGGTTGTGGTGGAATTTTGACATCGGGAAGGGGCTGTAATTTTCCTCTTTGGGCGCAGTCTATAAAATGTATATCAAGTAAAGATGACAAAAAGGCGGATAATTATATGAGTATGAAAGCGTGTGATGTAAGATATTACGGTGGTGGTTGTTTTGGATGTATAGGTTGCAGCCAAACTAAAAAGAGTTGTTATAGTGCTTGTGTGAAAAGTAAAAATAATAATGAAAAACACACTGTAATGGTTTTTGGACATACAAAAGACGAAAGTAATATAAAAGAAATTAGTATAGGCTGTTCTAATGGTTGTGTTGGTATTGGATGTAGCGGCGATAATAGAACAAATATAGATACCATATACGAATTAGAATATTTAATGGGAGTAGATTAATATGTATCCATATATTCATATAATATTACCGTCATATATGGTTATGGCATTGATTGGCGGTTTCTTTGCAGTGTGTTTTATATTTTCGCGCATTGATAAATATGAAATACTTTTTACTGATTTTATTAAAATGTTTTTATTGTGTATGATAGGTGGAGTAGTCGGAAGCAAAGTCCTTTTTGCAATAACACAGATACCATGGCTGATAAAACATTTTTCGATAGAAAATATGATATTACTTATTCCGCAGAGTGGCTTTGTGTTTTATGGAGGATTGTTTGGCGTTATATTTACGTTGATGTTTTTGACAAGAAATGATGCAGATATGAGAAAAAAGGTATTTGAAATATCAGTTCCAGCAATGCCATTATTTCATGCATTTGGAAGAATAGGCTGTTTTTTGGCAGGTTGTTGTTATGGAAAAAAATTATCTACACCGATAGTTATTGGTACGATAGAATTTGCCAGGATACCTGTACAGATTATAGAATCAATGGCAGAGTTTATTCTTTTTATCGTGCTTTTTATATTGAGCAAAAAAAATAGGGACATAGATTTATTAAGAATTTATCTTGTAATATATGCTGTTATTCGTTTTGCTGATGAATTTTTGCGTGGAGATAAAATAAGGGGAATATATGGGGGAGTATCAACAGCACAGTGGATATCTTTGATTATATTGTTTGTATATGGATTTGAGTATATAAAAGGGAGATATAGCAAAAAAGTAAATAGTTCTTTTTAGCTGTTTATAATTGAATAAAACAATGAAAATAATGTTGTTAATAATATTTATATTAAAATATAAGTATAAAGTTATATGTGAAAAGATACGAGAAAACATATGTGAGATATTTATTATCATTATGTAAAGTGAATGAAAAACAAAACAATGAATAAAGGTAAGCGCGTATGGATTTAAGAGTATTACATTATTTTTTGACAGTGGCTAAAGAACAGAGCTTTACAAGAGCTGCTGCACAACTGCATATAACACAGCCTACGCTTTCAAGACAGCTTGCAGCTCTTGAAGGTGAATTGGGGACGGTTCTTTTTGACAGGGGCGGGCGCACTATTACCCTTACAGATGAGGGAATCCTGCTTAAAAGGCGAGCTTTGGAGATAATAGACCTTGAAGATAAGATAATAGATGAATTCAAAGGCAGCAATGATGTGGTAGAGGGCAAAATAACCATTGGGTGTGGTGAATTTGCGGCTGTTGAGACGATGGCTGAGATATGCGGGAGGTATAGGAAAAAGTATCCTATGGTTCAGATTGCGATACATACGGGCACGGCGGACATTATACAGGAGATGATGAATAAAGGGCTGGTAGATATAGGATTATTTATGGAGCCGATTAATACAGAAGGTTTGGAATATATTCGTATTCAGGACAGTGACCATTGGGTAGTGGGAGTAAGACCGGGTGATGAGCTTGCCAAAAAAGAATACATAACAAAAAACGATTTGCTGGATGTTCCTCTTATTTTGCCGGAGCGTGCAGGTGTTCAGAGTGAACTTGCAAACTGGTTTGGGAAAGATGTAGACAAACTTCATGTGGCATTTACAAGCAATCTCGGAACAAATGCGGGTGTTATGGCATTGCATGGACTTGGCTATCCGGTATCGATAGAGGGAGCAGCAAGATATTGGAGCAGGGAACTGCTTGTACAAAAGAAACTTTATCCCGAGATAAATTCGAGTACAGTGCTGGCATGGCGCAGAAACATTCCTTATTCAAGAGCAGTCAATAAGTTTATTGAAGAAATAAATGCTTTTGAAAAATGATATGATCGGAAATAAGTTGACTATTTGTATTATGCGCAGCAACTTGTCAAAAATATACATATATGCTTTTTAAGCATAGAAAATAATGTAATATAAGTATTAGACATACAAAAATAAAAAATAATATAATAGATGCACAGGGTATATTAAGAAAATATTCTGTGCATTTGTTTTATAGAAGTTAAATATCTATAAAGCAGAAAACTTAGAGATTATATTAAAATTTAGGAGGTGTGATTAATGGCAAAAAAATTAGTTGCATATTTTAGTGCGAGTGGTGTGACAAAAAAAGTCGCTGAGATGATTTCAGAGGTTTCAGGATATGAACTTTATGAGATTAAGCCTAAACAGGCATATACAAAGGCTGACTTAAACTGGATGGATAAAAATTCAAGAAGCAGTGTGGAAATGAAAGATAAAAAGTTCAGACCTGAGATTATTACAAAAGATATAGAAATGTCAGACTATGATGAAATTATACTTGGTTTTCCGATTTGGTGGTATGTTGCGCCTACTATTATAAACACATTTTTAGAGGTATATGATTTTTCAGGCAAAAAGATTACTTTATTTGCAACATCAGGTGGAAGTGGATTTGGAAATACGGTAAGTGAACTTAAACCGTCTGCGCCTAATGCTGATATAGTTGAAGGAAAATTACTTAATAACGCAAACAAGCAGGAAATAGAGAACTGGTTAAAGACAATATAATTGTTTAAAACAATATAGGAGGATATTTACTATGGCTAAAATTGTACAGACAGCGGGCAGAAATGCACTTGGAGAATTTGCACCTCAATTTGCACATTTTAATGATGATATTCTTTTCGGTGAAAATTGGAACAATACAGATATAGATGTTAAGACAAGAAGTATTATAACAGTTGTAGCATTGATGTCACAGGGGATTACTGATTCATCACTTAAATTCCATCTTGAAAATGCAAAAGCTCATGGAGTGACACAAAAAGAAATAGCTGCAATAATTACCCATACTGCATTTTACGCAGGATGGCCTAATGCATGGGCTGTATTTAATCTGGCAAAAGAAGTATGGGCTGTAAATGAAGGTGATTTGCCATATGAGGAAGAAGCTATGAGAGCACATGCTAAATCAATGGTATTTCCTATCGGTGAGCCAAACGATGCGTTTGCAAAATATTTTATAGGAAAAAGCTATCTTGCACCTGTATCAAAAGAGCAGGTGGGAATATTTAATGTGACATTTGAGCCGGGATGCAGAAATAACTGGCATATTCATCATGCGAAGAATGGCGGTGGACAGATACTTGTATGCGTTGCAGGACGTGGATATTATCAGGAAGAAGGAAAAGAAGCAATAGAAATGAAACCGGGCGATTGCGTTAATATTCCGCCGGAGGTAAAACATTGGCATGGTGCAGCACATGATGAATGGTTCTCACATCTGGCAGTAGAGGTAGCTGGGGAAGATTGTTCAAATGAGTGGTGTGAACCTGTATCAGATGAGCAGTATAAGGCAGTAGTAGAGAAATAAAAGTTATTATATGTATAAGTATAACTGGCAAATAAAAAATAGTGGCTGAACTGTTACCAAAAATAAAAATAAATTGCAAAATAAACTTGACATAGCATATATGGTGTGATAATATAGTCTTCGCTGTCGCACAGGAGACGACTGGAAAGTGAGAGCTCGTGCAGATAGCAAAGACTATATTATTATATGTTCAATCAAATTAAAAGAAAAAAGTTCTTGACATGAAGTTGAGTATATGATATCATTTAATACGTTGTCGCAATCGAGAGATTAGATAATAAAAAACTATTTCAGTTTTGTTTCAAAGCAAAATGAAATAAAAAAAGTTCTTGACAATGTCGAAAAGATGTTGTAAGATAAAAATCGCTGTCGCATAAAGCGATGAGAGAACAAAGCTTGGAAGCAAGAGTTTTCTTATTGGATGCGAAAGCAGGAAATCTTAAAGATTTCTAAGTTTTATTTTTTGAAAAACTTCAAAAAATAAAATAAAAAAGTTCTTGACAAGCTGAAAACAAAGTGATAAGATATATATCGCTGATGCAAACAGCAAGTCAGTAAAAACTAACAACGAGTTGTTAGTTACAAAGGTCGGACAAAGACCTTGAACCTTGATAATTGAACAGTAAAACAACCCTGAAAATTCTAAAATAAATTTTCAAAAATTCTTATTTAACACATGCAAATAAGAACGCGCGAGGTAAATCGGATTGTAAAATCCAAATTTTAAAATCGATGATTTAAAAAAAGACAAAGCCAAGTTTTTGCTTGGACAGGTCAAAACTTAA